>NZ_JBIXJN010000010.1:0-245601 GCF_052871115.1 Rhizobium sp. LARHSG275
GCAAACCGTCTCGCGCAGCACAATGCGACGGAGCAGCACCGCCCCCCTTTATCGAGACGACGATCTCCAAACCGGCCCAACGAAAAATCATGCCCTACATCCATCGGCGACGCTCCCAAATCAAAACGTCGCCAAAACAATCATACGGCCCGCAGTAAAGGAATCCGACCCCCGCAAACCGAGTCAATCCGTCGCACCGACTTATGTATATGCCCTAGCGTAAAAACGGGGAGAGGGGACGTGCCCTGCGAGAGAGATGGGAACGGAGAGGTCGCGGCATGTCCCCTTCGCCCCGCGCGCGGGGGTCCGAAGGACGGGTCGAGACCCGTGGCTCGACCCCGGTCGGTGCCGGCAGGCGGATGAGGGGCATTCCGGTCAGCAGCTTACGCCGACATGCGGGGTATCGTACCAAAAGAACAAGGCCTCGCCGGGATTGCGAGGCCTTGTTTCATGCGGTCGGTCAGCCTGACTTAGTGGGCGAAGCTCATCTTGGGTTTGAACTGCCCTGACGGGGCCTGATCGAAAATCTGGTAGATCTGCGGGTTGCGAAGCGGCGTGCCGCTTTCGTCGTTCATCAGGTTTTGCTCGGAGACATAAGCGACATATTCGCTTTCGTCATTCTCGGCAAGCAGGTGATAGAACGGCTGGTCCCTGCTCGGGCGCACCTCGGCGGGAATGGAATTCCACCATTCCTCCGTATTCGCGAACTCAGGATCAACGTCGAAGATGACGCCACGAAACGGAAAAACCTTGTGCCGAACCACTTCGCCGATACTGAACTTTGCTATTCTTTCTTTCATGGTACGACTTCCTTTCATCACCAAATTTGGTGATTGGTGCCGCGCAAATCAAGATTTGTGCGCGATCTCGTCACATGAACGTCACATCCTCACCATTTGCCGTTCATGACCTGGGAGGCGAAAGCCCCGGCAAGCCGGGACTTTCCATGTTCTGAGCCGATCAGGCCGAATAGTACATGTCGTATTCGACCGGATGCGGCGTCATTTCGAAACGCATCACCTCAGCCATCTTCAGCTCGATGAAGGCATCGATCTGATCGTCGTCGAAGACGCCGCCGGCCGTCAGGAACTTGCGGTCCTTGTCGAGGCTTTCAAGCGCTTCGCGCAGGCTGCCGCAGACGGTCGGGATCTTCTTCAGTTCCTTCGGCGGCAGGTCGTAAAGATCCTTGTCCATGGCCTTGCCGGGATGGATCTTGTTCTTGATGCCGTCGAGGCCGGCCATCAGCATGGCGGCGAAGGCGAGATAGGGGTTGGCGGTCGGATCCGGGAAGCGGACCTCGACGCGTTTGGCCTTCGGGTTGGATCCGAACGGAATGCGGCAGGAAGCCGAGCGGTTACGCGCCGAATAGGCGAGCAGCACAGGGGCTTCGTAACCCGGGACGAGACGCTTGTAGGAGTTCGTCGATGGATTGGTGAAAGCGTTGATCGCCTTGGCATGCTTGATGATGCCGCCGATATAAAACAGGCAGCTCTCGGAAAGGCCGGCATATTCGTCGCCGGCAAAGGTCGGCTTGCCGCCCTTCCAGATCGATTGGTGCACGTGCATGCCCGAGCCGTTGTCGCCGAAGATCGGCTTCGGCATGAAGGTCGCCGTCTTGCCGTAGGCGTTGGCCACCTGGTGGACGACATATTTGTAGATCTGCATCTTGTCGGCGTTGCGCACCAGCGTATCGAACTTGATACCGAGTTCGTGCTGGGCGGCGGCGACTTCATGGTGATGCTTTTCGACGACGACGCCCATCTCGGAGAGCACAGTCAGCATTTCCGAACGCATGTCCTGGGCGCTGTCGACGGGGGGAACCGGGAAATAACCGCCCTTGATGCGCGGGCGATGGCCGAGGTTGCCGGTCTCGTAATCGGTGTCGTCGTTCGACGGCAGTTCGGTCGAATCGAGCTTGAAGCCGGTATTGTAAGGATCGGCCTTGTACTTGACGTCATCGAAGACGAAGAATTCGGCTTCCGGGCCGACGAAAACCGTATCGCCGATGCCGGATGCCTTGAGGTAGGCTTCGGCCTTCTTGGCGGTGCCGCGCGGATCGCGATTATAGGCCTCGCCGGAGACCGGATCGAGGATGTCGCAGACGATGACCATGGTCGACTGGGCGAAGAATGGGTCCATATGCACCGTTTCGGTGTCGGGCATCAGCACCATGTCGGACTCGTTGATGGCCTTCCAGCCGCCGATCGAGGAGCCGTCGAACATCACGCCGTCAGCGAACATGTCTTCATCGACGCAGACGACGTCCATCGTCACATGCTGCAGCTTGCCCTTCGGGTCGGTGAAACGCAGATCGACGAACTTAACGTCGTTCTCCTTGATCTGCTTCAGAATTTCGCTTGCGGTCGCCATTAAGTAGTTTCCTCCGATTTGCGATGACGGTGTGGCTCGGCGATGACGGTAACGGACTTTGCGCGATTGGCAAAGTGGTCAGATGGCATCAATGCCGGTCTCGCCGGTGCGGATGCGGATAACCTCTTCGACGTTGGAAACGAAGATCTTTCCGTCGCCGATGCGGCCGGTCTGCGCCGCCTTGCGGATCGCTTCGATGACGGCTTCCGCGTTCTCGTCGGCCAGTACAACCTCGACTTTTACCTTCGGCAGGAAATCGACGACGTACTCGGCTCCGCGGTAGAGTTCCGTGTGGCCCTTCTGACGGCCGAAACCCTTGGCTTCCGTGACCGTGATACCCTGCAGGCCGACTTCCTGAAGGGCTTCCTTCACTTCGTCCAGCTTGAAAGGCTTAATGATCGCTTCGATCTTTTTCATGAGAAAATGTCTCTCCGCTTCTCCTGTTATGGCAGGAATTTTCCCGCTCGCCGGATATGATGCAGATATCGTGCCAGTTTGAAATCCATCTTATCGAAAAAAGACGTCGATTCTGTCAAAACCGGCGCGTTTACCGGGAATTCTATGTGGTTTTGGTGGCAGAACGGGTGAAAAAACATTGTCTCCGATCAAAATCACATCCGAAACGGAAAAAGTCATGTATTTTCGCAACTGCGAATGCACCTCTCGAGATGATGAAAAGATAGGCAAATGCCTAAATGTCGTTCTTCTCTTTGGTATTCCAGGCGGTTGTTTTTTAGGCGTTTTTTGATTGAATAGGGTGATGATCAAAAACCTGTCCGACCTTCTTCTCACGCCGGCCGAAATGGCCGCCGTCGATACGGCCGCAGCCGCATCCGGCATCGATTCCTTTGCCCTGATGGAAAGGGCAGGCGCCGCGGTTGCCGCCGCGGCTCTGCGCCTTCATCCCGGAGCGCTGCGCTTCGTCGCGCTTTGCGGACCCGGCAACAATGGCGGCGACGCCTATGTCGCAGCACGTCATCTGCAGCAGAGCGGGGCAAGGGTGGCGCTCTTCCACCTCGGCGATCCCGTGAGGCTGAAGGGCGATGCCGCCCGCGCCCGCAGGAGCTGCGCATTGGAGGGACAAGGACTCGACCTCTATCGGCCCGAAACCGGCGACGTCGTCATCGATGGCCTGTTCGGGGCGGGGCTCGGTCGCGCGGTGTCGGCCGATGTGCGCACGCTGATCGGCCGCGTCACGCAGGCCGCTATTCCCGTGCTCGCCATCGATCTGCCCTCCGGCCTCGATGGCCGCACCGGCAAGGTGCTGGGTGCTGCCTTCCGGGCCTGCAACACCATCACCTTCATGACCCGCAAGCCCGGCCATCTGCTGATGCCGGGCAGGGAACTCTGCGGTGAATTGGAGGTCTTCGACATCGGTATCCCCGCTCGTATCGTCAGGGCTGAAGCGGGGGGTGCCATCGCCGAGAACACGCCGGATGCCTGGAAGCGCGTGTTGCCGGCCGAACATCTGGAAACCCACAAATACAAGCGCGGTCATCTCATCGTCTTCTCGGGCGAGGCCGACAAGACGGGTGCCGCGCGCATGTCGGCGACCTCGGGCCTGAAGGCCGGCGCCGGCCTGGTGACGATCGCCGCCCCCCGCGCGGCGATGGCCGCCAATGCGGCGCATCTCACCGCCGTCATGCTGCATGCCATCGACGACGAGGCCGACCTCGGCGACTGGCTCTCCGACAAGCGGCTGCAGACCTTCGTCCTCGGCCCCGGTTTCGGCATCGGCGCCAGGGCGCGCGGCTTCGTCTCGGCCCTTGCCGATCGCCATGTCGTGCTTGATGCCGACGGCATCTCTTCGTTCAAGGACGATCCGCAACAGCTGTTTGATCTTTTCGAGGGTGAGCCGCGGCTGGTGCTGACGCCGCACGAAGGCGAATTCGCGCGGCTCTTTCCCGATATCGGCGGCGACGAAGCGCTCGGCAAGGTGGACAAGGCCTTGGCCGCCGCCCGCCGCGCCAATGCCGCGATTATCTACAAAGGCGCCGATACCGTCATCGCCGCGCCAGACGGCCGTGCGCTCATCAATACCAACGCTCCCGTCTGGCTTGCCACCGCCGGTTCCGGCGACGTACTTGCCGGCATCATCGGCGGATTGCTCGCCCAGGGCCTGCCGGCCTTCGAGGCCGCGGCTGCCGGGGTCTGGCTGCATGGAGAGGCAGGTCAACGCGCCGGCAAAGGGCTGACGGCAGAGGAGCTTGCTGCCGAAGTATTGCCGTTTTAAAGCGTCGCTGCGCGTCCTTTGGGAGGGCGGATGCCGCCATCCGGCGGCGGATCTGCCCGCTGCTGGTCTTCTGCACCTTGAACGCAGAATCTGGACCGTCATCCGACATGTCTGACTGTGGCGCAGTCTGAAGGCCGGCTGAATGACGGCCATTGTCGTCGCGCTCCTTGCATGGCATCTTCCGGCCGGAGGATTCCGCGTCTCGTTGACGGGCTTTCCATTTTTTTGCGTAAGTCTGTCTTTCGACGGAGGCTCGAATGAGTATTGGCCTGATCGCCCTACTTGATGATATCGCGGCATTGGCCAAGGTGGCTGCGGCGTCGCTCGACGATATTGCCGGCCAGGCTGCCAAGGCGGGAGCGAAAGCGGCTGGCGTCGTCATTGATGATGCGGCCGTCACACCCCGCTACGTCACCGGATTTTCGGCAGCACGCGAATTGCCGATCATCGGCAAGATCACGCTCGGCTCGCTGAAGAACAAGCTTCTGATCCTGCTTCCGGCAGCACTGATCCTGAGCCTTGTCGCACCGCAGGCGATCACGCCGCTGCTGATGATTGGCGGGCTTTATCTCTGCTACGAGGGTGTGGAAAAAGTCTACGAACTGGTGCTGCCGCATGCAGCCCATGCCCATGAATCGGCACTCGAGACGACAAGCCTCGATGCCAAATCGCTAGAAGACGAGAAGGTTGCTGGCGCAATCAAGACGGATTTCATCCTGTCGGCCGAAATCATGGCGATTACGCTCGCCGCTGTGCCCTCAGGCAGCATGTTCACGCAAGCCGTCATCCTTGCCGTTGTTGGACTGGGTATCACGATCATGGTCTATGGCGGCGTGGCGCTTATCGTGAAAGCCGATGATCTGGGTCTGATGCTGGCGCGTGTGCGGACGGCATCTCCGATGGGCGCCGCCTTGCGTTCGATCGGGGAGGGGCTTGTCACAGGCATGCCTTATTTTCTGAAAGTACTCGGCATCGTCGGAACGGCCGCCATGATCTGGGTCGGCGGCGGCATCATCGTTCATGGCCTCGAAGCCTATGGCATCAGCGGCCTTGCGCATCTGATCCACGAGGCCGGCGAGGCGACTGCGCATGCGGTTCCCGTTCTGGCATCGGTGCTGCGCTGGGTCGTCGAGGCCGCAGGCGCGGGTATCGTCGGTATCGTCGCCGGCTTGATCGCAATTCCGGTCACAGGCTACGCCGTCTCGCCGATATGGCGGTACCTCAAATCGCTCCTGCCGCGCCGGCGGAAAGAGGCGCTGGCGAACGGGAAGAAATGAAGCTTGCGGCTATCGGCGGGCAAGCCCTGCTTATTTCGCCAGCGCCTGCTGCAGGGCGATTGCTCCATGTGGCGCATTGACCTTGCCCTCATGGATCATGAAGGCGAAGACGTCGCGCGGCTCGACCTTCACCTCGCGATCTCTATCGATCAGCGGCAGGTCATCAGGAATCTTGCCCTCGGCCCAGGTCTCCAGCCGGTCTGCCCAGGCCTTCAGGTCCTTTTCCGGATAGCAGGTCGGGATATCGTCCGATCCCTTCTGCAGCCTGGCATAGACGAAATCGGCCGTGACGTCGGCGATCATCGGATATTCGAAATGTTCGGCGCAAACAGGCGCCACGCCGTATTTCGCCAGCAGCGCGACGAACTCCGGCACCTTGAAGGAATCGTGCCGCACCTCGACCACGTGGCGGAGCGTCAGCCCGTCCTGTTTTGCCGGCAGCAGCTTCAGGAAGGCTTCGAAATCGTCTGCATCGAACCTCTTCGTCGGCGCGAACTGCCAGAGCAGCGGCCCGAGATGATCGCCGAGTTCGCTGATGCCCGATGACAGAAACCGCTCCATCGATTCACCGGCTTCGGCAAGCACCCGCCGATTGGTGACGAAACGTGTCGCCTTCAGCGAAAAGATGAAACCGTCGGGCACGTCAGCCGCCCATTTGGCAAAGACGGCGGGCTTCTGCGTGCTGTAATAGGTGCCGTTGACCTCGATAACCTTCAGCTGGCGGCTGGCATAATTCAGCTCGTCCTTCTGCTTCAGGCTCTCGGGAAAGAAATGCCCGCGCCAGGGCTCGAAGGTCCAGCCGCCGATGCCGGTGCGGATAGTGCCGGATTTCGTCATGTCGTCCTCCCCATTCGCAGCCGCTCAGGCCGCATTGATCTCTTTCGTCATGTAGACGAGCGTCCATCCTGGCCGATAAGGGTTCGGCCGGCGACCCGTTTCCTGAAACCCGAACGCGCTGTAGAGCGCGATATTCCACTCCATCCGCGCATTCGTGTAGAGCCGGATCTCCGGCACGGCCAATTCCCGCGCCTTGCCCTCCAGCCAATGCAGCATCGCCAGCCCATGTCCGGCACCCTGAAAGGCCGGCGAGACCGCGATGCTGAACAGCATGAGGTGATCGGAATGCCGTTCGACGACCACCAGGCCGGCCGTTTGCCCGCCGATCTCGCAGAGCCAGACCTCGCCGCATTCGATCCGCGGCGCGTAATCCTCCGTCACCGGGATCGGCGGAGCACCGAAGAGTTCGGTATAGGGCCGATAGGCGGCTGTTGTCAGCGTCACGATCGTTTCCAGATCATCGGGCGACGCTGGCCGCATCGTCATTCCGCCGCAACCGCCTTCTTCACCGGGCGCCGTTCCAGCAATTCCTTCAGGAACTGTCCGGTATAGGACCGCTTTTCCTTGACGATTGCTTCCGGCGTGCCAGTCGCGACGATCTCACCGCCACCATCGCCGCCTTCGGGGCCGAAATCGAGCACCCAGTCGGCCGTCTTGATGACTTCGAGATTGTGTTCGATCACCACCACCGAATTGCCCTGGTTGACCAGTTCGTGCAGCATTTCGAGCAGCTTGGCGACGTCGTGGAAATGCAGGCCGGTTGTCGGTTCGTCGAGAATGTAGAGCGTGCGTCCCGTCGAGCGTTTCGACAGTTCCTTGGCAAGCTTGACGCGCTGCGCCTCGCCGCCCGAAAGCGTATTCGCCTGCTGGCCGACCTTGATATAACCGAGGCCGACATCCTTCAACGATTGCAGCTTGTCGCGCACGGCAGGCACCGCCGCGAAGAAATCGACGCCTTCCTCCACCGTCATGTCGAGCACGTCGGCGATAGACCTCTGTTTGAAGGTGACGTCGAGTGTCTCGCGATTGTAGCGCTTGCCGTGGCAGACGTCGCAGGTGACGTAGACATCGGGCAGGAAGTGCATCTCGATCTTGATGACGCCGTCTCCCTGGCAGGCCTCGCAGCGTCCGCCCTTGACGTTGAAGGAGAAGCGGCCCGGCTGGTAGCCGCGGGCCTTTGCCTCCGGCAGACCGGCGAACCAATCTCGGATCGGCGTGAAGGCGCCGGTATAGGTCGCCGGGTTCGAGCGCGGGGTGCGGCCGATCGGCGATTGGTCGATATCGATCACCTTGTCGATATGCTCGAAACCGTCGATGCGGTCGTGATCGGCTGGGTTTTCACGCGCGCCCATGACGCGCCTTGCCGCCGATTTATAGAGCGTTTCGACCAGGAAGGTGGATTTGCCGCCGCCGGAAACGCCGGTTACCGCCGTAAACACCCCGAGCGGGATCGACGCCGTGACGTTCTTGAGATTGTTGCCACGCGCCCCGACTACCTTGATCTCGCGGCCCTTCTTCGGCTTGCGGCGCTCATTGGGAACCGGAACGCCGAGCTCGCCCGACAGATATTTGCCGGTCAGCGAGTTTGGATTGTCCATGATATCCTGCGGCGTGCCGTGGGCGATCACCTGGCCGCCGTGAATGCCGGCTGCCGGGCCGATATCGACCACGTCGTCGGCCGACAGGATCGCATCCTCGTCATGTTCGACGACGATGACGGTGTTGCCGATGTCGCGCAGGTGCTTCAGCGTGTCGAGCAGCCGGGCGTTGTCGCGCTGATGCAGGCCGATCGACGGCTCGTCGAGCACGTAAAGCACGCCTGTCAGTCCCGAGCCGATCTGCGAGGCAAGCCGGATGCGCTGGCTTTCGCCGCCCGACAGCGTGCCGGAATTGCGCGACAGGCTGAGATATTCCAGGCCGACGTCATTGAGGAAGCGCAGCCGGTCGCGGATTTCCTTGAGGATGCGCACGGCGATCTCGTTCTGCTTGGCGTTGAAGCTTGCCGGCAGCGTCTCGAACCAGTCACGGGCGACGCGGATCGACATCGCGGTCACTTCGCCGATATGCAGCGTGTCGATCTTCACCGCCAACGCCTCCGGCTTCAGGCGGAATCCGTTGCAGGAAGGGCAGGGGGCGGCCGACATGAAGCGTTCGATATCCTCGCGCGCCCAAGCGGAATCGGTCTCCTTCCAGCGGCGCTCGAGGTTGGTGATGATGCCTTCGAAATTCTTCTGCGTCGTATAGGAGCGGGCGCCATCGGCATAATGGAATTCGATCTTGTCGTTAGTGCCGTTGAGGATGACGTCCTTGGCCTCGTCGGAGAGATCGTTCCAGCGGGTGCCGAGCTTGAAGCCGTAATGTTTGCCGAGCGCTTCCAGCGTCTGGTTGTAATAGGGCGAGGTCGACTTGGCCCAGGGCGCGATCGCCCCGTCGCGCAGCGTCCGTTCGGGCTCGGGCACGATCAGATCCGCATCGATCTTCTGCTGGGCGCCGAGGCCGTCGCAGGTCGGGCAGGCGCCGAACGGGTTGTTGAAGGAGAAGAGCCTGGGTTCGATCTCGGGAATGGTAAAGCCCGATACTGGGCAGGCGAATTTCTCCGAAAACAGCACGCGTTCATGCGTCTCGTTCAGCGACTTGTTGGCCGAACCGCCGGCCGACGTCTCTTCCGGCGGCAGCGGCTTGTCGGCGAATTCGGCAACCGCCAGCCCGTCGGCGAGCTTCAGGCAGGTCTCCAGACTGTCCGCCAGGCGTGCCGAGACATCCGAGCGCACGACGATGCGGTCGACCACCACGTCGATGTCGTGCTTGTATTTCTTGTCGAGAACCGGCGCCTCGGCGATCTCGTAGAACTGGCCGTCGACCTTGACGCGCTGGAAGCCTTTCTTCATCAGCTCCGCCAGTTCCTTCTTGTATTCGCCCTTGCGCCCGCGCACGAGCGGCGCAAGGATATAAAGACGGGTACCCTCGCCGAAATCGAGGATGCGGTCGACCATCTGGCTGACGGTCTGGCTCTCGATCGGCAGGCCGGTTGCCGGCGAATAGGGAACGCCGACGCGGGCAAAGAGCAGGCGCATATAGTCGTAGATCTCGGTGACGGTCCCGACCGTCGAGCGCGGGTTGCGCGAGGTGGTCTTCTGCTCGATCGAGATCGCCGGCGACAGCCCGTCGATCTGGTCGACATCGGGCTTCTGCATCATCTCGAGGAACTGCCGGGCATAGGCCGACAGGCTCTCGACATAGCGCCGTTGGCCCTCGGCATAGATCGTGTCGAAAGCAAGCGAGGATTTGCCGGAACCCGAAAGCCCGGTCATGACGATCAGCTTGTTACGCGGCAGATCGAGATCGATGCTCTTAAGATTATGCTCGCGCGCGCCGCGGATGGAGATCGTCTTCAGTTCGCTCATCGTCTCTGCTTTGGTTTTCTGGATAACAGCCCTTATTTAGTGATGCCGACGGGCGAGTCGAGGCTGAATATCCGCAAGGGCTCAAGGTTTTCGATTCTGTTGACAGGATCATACGGATAACCTAGAACAAATAAAGAACAAAAATCCTGATGGATGCATGCGGCTTTCTGATGGATAAACATGTGGATTAAATGCCGCCCATGCGCATCGGCGGTCCGTGATGGTTTAAGGTGCGCCGATCGATTAAACGCCGCCGGGCAGGGCGGCAGGCAGGGTGAGAAGCATGGCTGGTAGCGTGAATAAGGTAATTCTGATTGGAAACGTCGGCGCGGACCCGGAAATCCGCCGCACTCAGGATGGCCGGCCGATCGCCAATATCCGGCTTGCAACCTCGGAGACCTGGCGCGACCGCAATTCCGGCGAGCGCCGCGAAAAGACCGAATGGCACACGATCGTCGTCTTCAACGAAGGCCTCTGCAAGGTCGTCGAGCAATATGTGAAGAAGGGCGCCAAGCTCTATATCGAAGGCCAGCTGCAGACCCGCAAATGGCAGGACCAGCAGGGCCAGGACCGTTACAGCACGGAAGTGGTGCTGCAGGGTTTCGGTTCGACGCTGACGATGCTCGACGGCCGCGGCGAAGGCGGCGGTGCGAGCGGCGGCCGTGGCAGCGCCGGTGGCGGCAACGATTATGGCGACGACTACGGCGCCCCGGCTCCCTCCTCATCACCCAGCCGCGGCGGTGGCGGCGGCGGCAACTTCTCGCGGGATCTCGACGACGACATCCCGTTCTGATCGTTAGGCTTTCGCAGTTTTGTGAAAGACTGGAGAGCATGGCGTCCATAACGGCGTCATGCTCTCCTTTGTTTTCGCGGCAGATCGTTCAGACCGCGGCCTCAATCGTCTACGGCCGTTTCAGTGCGGCGTCGCGCTGATCAGATTGAACGCCGACTTAGCCCCGTCGACGACGAACTGTGCGGCAAGGGCGGCCAGGATGACGCCGAGGAGCCGTGTCAGGATGGCCCGGCCGGTGACGCCGAGGAAACGGTCCAGCCTTTCAGCGATGAGCAGCATGACGAAGGTCAGCAGCAGATTGGCGGCAAGGACGCCGATCAGCTGGGCTTTCCCGATCGAGGTGGCGAGCGTGCCGGCTAGCAGGATCGTCGCCGAGATCGCACCCGGACCTGATATCAGCGGCAAGGCGAGGGGAAAGACGGCGATATTCTCGATATGATCCTTGGTGATCGCCGCCTCGGTCGCCTTCTCCTTGCGCTCCTGCCGCCTCTCGAACACCATCTCGAAGGCGATCCAGAACAGCAGCAGGCCGCCGGCGATGCGGAAGGCGCCGATCGAAATCCCGAGCACGCCGAGCACGCCGGCGCCAAACAGCGCGAAGACGGCAAGGATGATGAAGGCGATGACCGAGCCGCGCAGCGCCACCTGCTTGCGCTCGGTCCGGCTCATGCCTGTCGTCAGGCCCAGAAAGATCGGCGCAAGCCCCGGTGGATCGATGGTGACGAGCAGCGTCGTGAAGGCGTTGATCAATTGGTCGGCGCTTGCCATCGGCTCTCCGGAACCCCATATGGGTGCGTGGTTCTAATGATTGTGAAGCGGGGATTTCGATTTGGCAAATATCCCGCGGCGGCCCGCGGCGGATTTGTCCGGTCCGGCCGCGAAACTTGCATGTTTTACCCTCTTTAAGCCGCAAAAGCCTGTTCAAAACGCGCTGTGAAATTGGCGCGGCAACAGGCTTTCCGCTATAAATCTTCCAGTGATTCTAGAAGAGATCGTGATCTGTTTTGACTGAGCAAACACCCCCCGGCGGCGGGAAGCTCCCGCCAGGCATCGAGCCCATCTCCATCATGGAGGAAATGCAGCGGTCGTATCTCGATTACGCCATGAGCGTCATCGTTAGCCGCGCGTTGCCCGACGTGCGCGACGGCCTGAAGCCCGTGCACCGGCGCATCCTCTACGGCATGTCCGAGCTCGGCATCGACTGGAACAAGAAATACGTCAAATGCGCCCGCGTCACCGGTGACGTGATGGGTAAATTCCATCCGCACGGCAACTCTGCGATCTATGATGCGCTCGCCCGCATGGCGCAGCCCTGGTCGCTGCGGCTGCCGCTGATCGACGGTCAGGGCAATTTCGGCTCAGTCGATGGTGACCCGCCAGCGGCCGAACGTTACACCGAATGCCGCCTCGAAAAGGCTGCTCATTCGCTGCTCGACGATCTCGACAAGGAAACCGTCGATTTCCGCGACAACTACGACGGCACGCTGTCCGAACCGGTCGTGGTCCCTGCCAAGTTCCCGAACCTGCTCGTCAACGGCGCCGGCGGCATCGCCGTCGGCATGGCGACCAACATCCCGCCACACAATCTCTCCGAGGTCATCGACGGCTGCGTCGCGCTGATCGACGATCCGGCAATCGAACTGCCGGAACTGATGCAGATCATTCCCGGCCCCGATTTCCCCACAGGTGCGAAGATCCTCGGCCGTGCCGGCATCCGCTCCGCCTATGAGACCGGCCGCGGATCCGTCATCATGCGCGGCGTCGCCGCTATCGAGCCGATGCGCGGTGACCGCGAGCAAATCATCATCACCGAGATTCCCTATCAGGTGAATAAGGCAACGATGATCGAGAAGATGGCCGAGCTGGTGCGCGACAAGCGCATCGAAGGCATCTCCGACCTGCGTGACGAATCCGACCGCCAGGGTTATCGCGTCGTCGTCGAGCTGAAGCGCGATGCCAATGCCGAGGTCATCCTCAACCAGCTTTATCGTTATACGCCGCTGCAGACGTCCTTCGGCTGCAACATGGTGGCGCTGAACGGCGGCAAGCCCGAACAGTTGACCCTGCTCGACATGCTGCGCGCCTTCGTCTCCTTCCGCGAAGAAGTCGTTAGCCGGAGAACGAAATTCCTGCTGCGCAAGGCGCGTGACCGCGCCCATGTGTTGGTCGGTCTCGCCATTGCCGTCGCCAATATCGACGAGGTCATCCGCGTCATCCGCCAGGCGCCCGATCCGCAGTCGGCTCGTGAAGAGCTGATGACCCGCCGCTGGCCGGCGGAAGATGTCGAAAGCCTGATCCGTCTGATCGACGATCCGCGCCATCGCATCAACGAGGATCTCACCTACAACCTCTCGGAAGAGCAGGCCCGGGCCATCCTCGAACTGCGCCTTGCCCGCCTGACGGCCCTTGGCCGCGACGAAATCGGCGACGAACTCAACAAGATCGGCGAGGAAATCAAGGATTACCTCGATATCCTCTCCTCGCGCGTCCGTATCCAGACTATCGTCAAGGATGAACTCATCGCCGTCCGCGACGAGTTCGGCACACCGCGCCGCACCGAGATCGTCGATGGCGGTCTCGAAATGGACGACGAGGATCTGATCGCCCGCGAAGACATGGTCGTCACCGTCTCGCATCTCGGTTACATCAAGCGCGTGCCGCTGACCACCTACCGCGCCCAGCGCCGCGGCGGCAAGGGCCGCTCCGGCATGACGACCCGCGACGAGGATTTTGTTAGCCGGCTATTCGTCGTCAACACCCATACGCCGGTGCTGTTCTTCTCCTCGCGTGGCATCGTCTACAAGGAGAAGGTCTGGCGCCTGCCGATCGGCACGCCGACTTCGCGCGGCAAGGCGCTGATCAACATGCTGCCGCTCGCGCCCGGAGAGCGCATCACCACCATCCTGCCTTTGCCCGAGGACGAGGCGAGCTGGGACAATCTCGACGTCATGTTCTCGACGACGCGCGGCACGGTCCGCCGCAACAAGCTGTCGGACTTCGTCCAGGTCAACCGCAACGGCAAGATCGCCATGAAGCTCGAGGAGGAGGGCGACGAAATCCTCTCCGTCGAGACCTGCACCGAACATGACGACGTGCTGCTGACGACCGCACTCGGTCAGTGCATCCGCTTCTCCGTCGACGATGTCCGGGTCTTTGCCGGCCGCAACTCGATCGGCGTGCGCGGCATCAATCTCGGCGATCGCGACCGCATCATCTCCATGACGATCGTTGGTCATGTCGATGCCGAGCCGTGGGAGCGCGCTGCCTATCTCAAGCGTTCCGCCACTGAACGCCGGGCGACGGGCGTGGATGAAGAGGATATTGCGCTGGTCGGTGAAGAAGTCACCGAGGAGGGACAGCTCTCCGACGAGCGCTATGAAGAGCTGAGAGCACGCGAACAATTCGTGCTCACCGTCTCCGAAAAGGGCTTCGGCAAGCGTTCGTCCTCCTACGACTTCCGTATCTCCGGCCGCGGCGGCAAGGGCATCCGCGCCACCGATACGTCCAAGACCGCCGAGATCGGCGAGCTGGTCGCGGCCTTCCCGGTCGATGACGGCGACCAGATCATGCTGGTCTCCGATGGCGGCCAGCTGATCCGTGTGCCGGTCGGCGGCATCCGCATCGCCAGCCGCGCCACCAAGGGCGTCACCATCTTCTCGACGGCCAAGGACGAGAAGGTCGTCTCGGTCGAGCGCATCAGCGAGCCGGAGGAGGAGGAGACGGAGGAGGCTGTCGAGGTCGCCGAAGGCGCCCCTGGTACCGACGAAGGTGCTGCCGAAAGTGGCGGCGGCGAGGCGCCGATTGCCGATGGCGATCCGGCCGGGCCTGCCGAGGAATGATCAAGTGAACGGGGCGGCTTCGAGCCGCCCTTTTCTTTTCACGCGGCCCATCTTCTTTTCAAGTCGGATTGTGGTTCAGGACTACGCCCCAAGAAAAAGCCGGACGCTGGGTGGCATCCGGCTTTGAATGGCCCTGGCGACGGAAGGGTGCCGCGGAAAAAGGAGAGAAAGGAACGTCAGAACGCTTTATGTTTTTCGTTCAGAGCCTTCACCTCTTCGCCTTCGCGCTGGAGCGCTGAAATCGTCGAGGCCACAGACACGATAAACATGACGCTGATAAGGGCCGTGAGCATTGTCAAGATCGTGAACATAGGCATTCCTTTCCTGGGGAGTTGCGTTCTCGCCCCTCAGTACTGGCCCAGCACAGCCGTACGGGCCGAAGCATAGGGACCATAAACCTTGGACGTATCAACCTTCTGATCATAGAGAGCGACAGTTGCGGTCAACATGCCCGTGACCATTACCATCCAGAGCACGTTAATCATCGTAATCTTGCCGGGCATTTTTATTCCTTCCGCGCCGCATCTATGTATCGGTTGAATGAACGCATCCGTCTGTAAATGGTTCCGCCGGATGTTGATCGGGTGTTTACCAATGGCGATCTGAAGCGACCTTGAATGTCTCGTTCATCTGGCGTTCAGATTCGAAGCTCCGCGCAGCCGGCCCTGGGCGCGCACGATCGCCGCATGCTCGGCGAGCTCCGGCCGTACCCAGCTCACCTCGTAGCGATCGGCGAAATAGCCATAGGCCATCTCGGCGGCGAGAGAGAAAACGACGGCAAGTGCAACGAGCACGATCAGCATGGACTTGGTCTTTCGGGGAGTGCCGGATGCCGGAATGGCAGCGGCTGCCTTGATGATCCACGTTGGCAGATCCCGTCTGAAACCGCCTTGAACGGCACATTCATCCGCCGTTCAGTCGCCCGGAACGACTGGCCAAATCACTTGCGGCAAGCCGGCATCCGTGACAAAAGGCGTCAAACCAACGGCCGGACCAGATGACGACAGCTTTTTATCCGGGGTCCTTCGACCCGATCACCAATGGGCATGTGGATGTTCTGGTCCAGGCGCTGAACGTCGCCGAAAAGGTGATCGTCGCGATTGGCATCCATCCCGGCAAGGCGCCGCTCTTCTCCTTCGAAGAGAGAGCCGAGCTGATCCGCCGTTCGCTGGCCGAAGCGCTGCCTCGCAAGACCGGCGACATCGCCGTCGTCGCCTTCGACAATCTGGTCGTCGATGCCGCCCGCACCCATGGCGCCACGCTGTTGATCCGCGGCCTTCGCGACGGCACCGATCTTGATTATGAAATGCAGATGGCCGGCATGAACCGGACGATGGCGCCCGATATCCAGACCATCTTTTTGCCGGCGGGCACGGCCTCGCGGCCCATTACCGCCACATTGGTCCGCCAGATCGCCGCCATGGGCGGCGATGTCAGCGCTTTCGTTCCGGCCGCCGTCTTGCAGGCCCTCACATCCAAGCGCTCAAACTAGTAAGAACAAAGCAAAGACTAGGCGGAACCCGCCGCAATGGAGCTCACATGAAACTCTTTTATCTCGCATTTGCCGGCGTGTTGTATCTCGCCTCCTTCGCGGGGGATGCTTTTGCCCAGTCGGCCGATCACTATCTCACCATCCAGCTGAAGAACGGCCCTGTCGTCATCGAGCTCATGCCTGAGGTGGCGCCGAAGCATGTCGCCCAGATCGAGGCGCTGGCCAAGAAGGGCGAATATGACAACGTCGCCTTCCACCGCGTCATCGACGGCTTCATGGCTCAGACCGGCGACGTCAAATACGGCAATATGGAAAAGGGCTTCGATGCGAGCCTCGCCGGCACCGGCTCCTCGGATATGCCCGATATCCCGGCCGAATTCTCCAAGACCCCGTTCGTGCGCGGCACGGTCGGCATGGCCCGCTCGCAGGATCCGAATTCCGCCAATTCGCAGTTCTTCATCATGTTCGCCGACGGTTCCTTCCTGAACGGCCAGTACACCGTCGTCGGCAAGGTCGTCTCCGGCATGGAAAACGTCGACAAGATCAAGAAGGGCGAAGGCCAGAACGGCGAAGTCAAAAGCCCAGACTGGATGATCAAGGTCACCCTGGGCAAGAAGTAAGTTACGAGAGAAACAAGAGGAGAAGGCAAATGGCCGAGATCAAGGATCCCGAAAACACCGTCATTCTGGAAACCACCAAGGGCAAGGTTGTCATTCAGCTTTTGCCGCAGGTCGCCCCGGAACATGTCGCCCGCATCAAGGAACTCGCCCGCGAGGAGGCCTATGACGGCGTCGTCTTCCACCGCGTCATCCAGGATTTCATGGCCCAGACGGGCGATGTCGAATTTGGCAAGAAGGGCTCGGAGACCTTCAATCCCGGCCGCGCCGGCATGGGCGGCTCTTCGAAGCCGGACCTGAAGGCTGAATTCTCGGCGACCACGCATACCCGCGGCACCTGCTCGATGGCCCGTTCGCAGAACCCGAACTCGGCCAATTCGCAGTTCTTCATCTGCTTCACCGACGCGCCCTGGCTGAACAAGCAGTATTCGGTCTGGGGTCAGGTCATCGAAGGCATGGACAATGTTGACAAGATCAAGCGCGGCGAGCCAGTTTCCGATCCGGACTCGATCGTCTCCATGCGGGTTGCCGCCGACGTCTGATTGTGATTTCTGCTGAAACCCGCCCTTGCGCATTGCTGCGCGGGGGCGGGTTTCGCTTTGCCTGAAAGTGCCCTGATGCGCGTAGACCTTTTCGATTTCGACCTGCCCGATGAACGCATCGCGTTGAGGCCCGCTGAGCCGCGCGACAGCGCGCGCCTGCTCGTCGTCGATCCGAATGCGGAAAGCCGCCTGTCGGATCATCGCGTCGGCGATCTCACGTCGTTCCTGCGGGCTGGCGACGCGCTGGTCTTCAACGATACCAAGGTCATCCCCGCCCAACTCGAGGGCATCCGCCATCGCGACGGCGCCGGCGGCCAGCAGATGTCTGCCACGCTGCACATGCGGGTGGGCACCAGCCGCTGGAAGGCGTTCGCCAAGCCGGGCAAGCGTATCAAACAGGGTGACCGCATCTCCTTCGGCGATTCCGGCGAAAGCTGCTTGCTCGGTTCGCTGGATGCCACCGTCGAGGAAAAGGGTGAGGCCGGCGAGGTGACGCTGCTGTTCGATCTCTCAGGACATGCGCTCGACGAGGCGATCGCCGCCGTCGGCCACATTCCGCTGCCGCCCTATATCGCCGCCAAGCGCCCCGAGGACGAGCGTGACCGCGCCGACTACCAGACGATCTATGCCCGTGAGGAAGGCGCCGTCGCCGCGCCGACAGCCGGCCTGCATTTCACGCCCAGGCTATTCGATGCGCTCGATAGCGCCGGTATCGAACGCCATTTCGTCACGCTGCATGTCGGCGCCGGCACCTTCCTGCCCGTCAAGGCCGACGATACCGCCGATCATAGGATGCATCTCGAAAGCGGCTATGTCAGCGCCGAGATCGCCGCCCGGCTGAATGCTGTGCGGGAAAGAGGCGGGCGCATCGTCTGTGTCGGCACGACCTCGTTGCGGCTCATCGAGAGCGCCGCCGAGGAAAGCGGAGAGATCATGCCCTGGGCCGGCGCTACCGGCATCTTCATCACGCCGGGTTACCGCTTCAAGGCGGTCGACATGCTGATGACCAATTTCCACCTGCCGCGCTCGACGCTCTTCATGCTGGTCTCGGCCTTTTCGGGCCTCGATACGATGCGTGCCGCCTATGACCACGCCATTCAGACGGGCTACCGCTTCTATTCCTATGGCGATGCCAGCCTTCTCTTCCGGAAAGACTAGATGACAGACACCTTCCAATTCACGCTTGACAAGACCGATGCCGGCGCACGCCTCGGCCAGATCTCCATGCCGCGCGGCGAGATCCGCACGCCGGCCTTCATGCCGGTCGGCACCGTCGGCACGGTTAAGGCCATGTATCTCGACCAGGTGCGCGAGACCGGCGCCGATATCATCCTCGGCAATACCTATCACCTGATGCTGCGCCCGACGGCCGAGCGTGTCGCCCGTCTCGGCGGCCTACATAAGCTCATTCGCTGGGAGCATCCGATCCTGACAGATTCGGGCGGTTTCCAGGTGATGTCGCTATCCGGCTTGCGCAAGCTCGACGAGCAGGGCGTCACCTTCAAGTCGCATGTCGACGGCAGCCTGTACCATATGTCGCCGGAGCGCTCCATCGAAATCCAGGGGCTGCTCGGCTCCGACATCCAGATGCAGCTCGATGAATGCGTGGCGCTGCCGGCCGAGCCGAAGGAGATCGAGCGCGCCATGGAAATGTCGCTGCGCTGGGCCGAGCGCTGCCGGGTCGCCTTCGGCGAGCAGCCCGGCAAGGCGATGTTCGGCATCGTCCAGGGCGGCGATATCCCGGCGCTGCGCATCCGCTCGGCCGAGGCGTTGAGCCAGCTTGGCCTCAAGGGTTATGCGATCGGCGGCCTGGCGGTTGGCGAACCGCAGGACGTGATGCTGCAGATGCTGGAAACGACGTTGCCGGTACTTCCTCTGGAAAAGCCGCGTTACCTCATGGGCGTCGGCACGCCTGACGATATCCTGAAATCGGTCGC
This sequence comes from Rhizobium sp. LARHSG275, assembly GCF_052871115.1. Taxonomy (NCBI): domain Bacteria; kingdom Pseudomonadati; phylum Pseudomonadota; class Alphaproteobacteria; order Hyphomicrobiales; family Rhizobiaceae; genus Rhizobium; species Rhizobium sp. LARHSG275. Next base: position 19,342 of record NZ_JBIXJN010000010.1, read on the forward strand.
CCGCGGCATCGACATGTTCGACTGCGTCATGCCGACCCGCTCCGGCCGTCACGGTCTGGCTTTTACCCGCCGCGGCAAGGTCAATATCCGCAATGCCCGCCATGCCGAGGATATGCGCCCGCTCGACGAACAGTCGAACTGCCCGGCCTCGCGCGATTATTCGCGTGCCTATCTGCACCATCTCGTCCGCTCCAACGAGGCGCTCGGCGGCATGCTGCTCTCCTGGCACAATCTCGCTTATTACCAGGAACTGATGCAGGGCATCCGCAAGGCGATCGCCGAAGGCCGCTTCGCCGATTTCATGGCGGAAACACAGGAGGAATGGGCGAGGGGTGATCTCGAACCGGTGTAAGGTTACTCCGCTCCCGCGTTGCTTGCCGAGGGGACCGCAGACGCCGGGTTTGGCGCAACCATCGTCTTGAGCTTTTTGCGCGCTGGCTCGTCGAAGCGAATGGCAACGATCCCAGCCGCAATGAAAATCGCTATCACGACGACCATACCTGATGCCGGAGAGGCCGGAAGGTCAAAGCCCTTTTGCCGCAGTGACTGCAGCAGACTGAAGATTGGCCCATGTAGAATATAAATCGGATAGGAAAGCCTCCCCAGCCAGCGGAATAGCAGCTCGACCGAACCGGTCTGCCTTGTGCGCATCGCGAGCCAGACAATGGCCGGAAAGACCACGAGGCATATTAAGAAATCAAAATACGGGAAACCGAAGAACGTGCTGGCCGATATGCCTATGATGAAGATCAGACATCCACACAGACAAAGGCCGACAATGTTGCCGTTATTGGCCGTAGTCGGGTTCTGGATATCATAGAGCCTGTAGAGGCAGATCCCGAGCGAGAATGAGAACAGCACCCTTGAAAAGCCAAATATGAAGTAGCCAGGCTGGTGGCCGATGTCGAGGTTGCCTCCGACCAATGCCCCGCACATGGTGATGCCCGCAGTCCCCAGGGCGATGGCGAGCAAGCTGCTGAGTGACAGTCGTGTCAGAAGGACGGAGAACAACATCCCCGCCCAGAGCTCGAAGAAGAGCGACCAGCTAGGCCCATTGAAAGGAAAGAGACTTTCAAGATTTGTGCTTGGAACGAACAGGATCGCCTTCAGCAGAAGGCCTGCCAGGGTGAAGTAGTCCAACCCGTTTTGAAGTGCATAGTTGAAAAGGCCAATCGGAAGCGAAAGAAGATAAAGAGGGTAAAGCCGAATGATACGCTGCAGCAGAAATCCGGCGGGCGAAATCTGTCCCGTCGTCAGTTGCCTCTCATATGAATTTGCAAGAACGACGCCGCTCAATAGAAAGAAGAGGTCAACGGCAAGGTAACCGATATTCGCCGGCATCGGACCCAGCGTGCCACCGGTATGAAGGAACATGACCACGACGGCCGCAATTCCTCGCAACGCCTCAAGAGCTGTGAAAAATTGTTTGCCAGCGTTCAATATAACAACCCTCCGTTGGTAGTTTGTTACTCCAGGAGGATTTCTAAATCGTTAGCGCAACGAGACCGTGTAAATCAATTGGGTCCCGTCGAAGAGAGGAGACAGCGCGTTAGATGCCCTTGCTGTCCGCGTCCGGCATGATCTGCACGCCATTGATCCTGTAGCTGCCGTCCGGCTGGCGGGTGATCTGGTAGATCGCCGTCCAGTCCTTGCCGTCGCGGCCCGAAATCAGCACCTCGTGATAGATCAGCGCGCCGTTGTCGATCGAGCGGCTGCGCCCGAAGGCATAATTGCCTGGGTGATAGACCGGCTCGTAGCTCTTCTTCACCATGGCGAAAAACAGGTTCTTATCGGGATACATCGCCCTGATGCCGGGCGCGGCGAAGGAATAGGCGGTCTCGGCATCGTCCTTGAGGAAGGCCTTGATCTGTTCCTCGATCATCGTCCGCGTCGTGTCGATCGGATCTTCGGCGCGGGCCGATACGGAGGAGAGGGCGGATGCGGCACACAGGATGAGAACTGCGAAGAAGGCGCGCATGGATTGATCTCCGGCTCTGTCAGGGAAACGATCCCCCGACAGGCAGAAGTGTAGGCGATTTCTGGCGCAAGAAAAGCGGACTTTACGACCAGCGCCGGAAGAGGGCGCTGGCATTCACCCCGCCGAAGCCGAAACCGTTGGTGATCGCATAGTCCATTGCCAGCGGCCGCGCCTTCTTGCCGACGATATCGATGCCGTCGGCGGCTGGATCGGCCTGATCCAGGTTGCGGGTCGGCGGCGCGATCTGGTCGCGCAGCGCAAGGATGGTGAAGATCGCCTCCAGCCCGCCGGCGGCACCGAGCAGATGCCCCGTCGCCGATTTGGTCGCGCTGACGGCAATGCCGCCATTGCGGCCGAAGATTGTGCCGATCGCCGCGATCTCGCCTCTGTCACCGACCGGCGTCGAGGTCGCATGCGCGTTGAGATGCTTGACCTCGGAGGCGGGGATCTTTGCCTGCCGCAGTGCCGCGTCAATCGCCCGGCGGGCGCCGTCGCCATCTTCAGGTCCTGAGGTCATGTGGTAGGCGTCTGCCGCCGTGCCGTAGCCGACGAGCTCGGCGAGTGGTGTGGCGCCGCGGGCAAGCGCGTGCTCGAGCGTCTCAATGACCAGGATGCCGGCGCCTTCGCCCATGACGAAACCGTCGCGGGCCGTGTCGAAGGGCCGTGACGCCAGCTCCGGCGTCTCGTTGAAGCCGGTGGAAAGTGCACGTGCAGCGGCAAAGCCACCGAGGCTCACCTTGTCGATGCAGGCTTCGGCACCCCCGCAGATCGCCACATCCGCTTCGCCGGAGCGGATCAGCCGCGCCGCATCGCCGATCGCCTGGACGCTGGCCGCACACGCCGTCACCGGGGCCCCGAGCGGCCCCTTGAAGCCGTAGCGGATGCTGACCTGGCCGGCGGCGAGGTTGACGAGGAAGGCGGGCACGGTGAAGGGCGACAGCCGCCGCACGCCGCGCGTTTCGCCGATCCGCACCGCTTCGGCGATCGCCGGAAAGCCGCCAACCCCCGACGCGATGATCGTTGCCGTGCGCTGGCGCTCGGCTTCGTCGGTCGGCATCCAGCCGGCCTGTTTTACTGCTTCCTCCGTCGCCGCCATGGCGAAGTGGATGAAACGGTCCATCTTCTTCTGGTCTTTCGGCGGGATGTAACGATCGGGATCGAAGCTGGCCTCAGCATCTTCTGCGATACCGGGAACGATGCCGCCGACCTTGGCCGAGAGCTCGCCGACGATATCCTCCGCCAGCACCCTCAGCCCCGAACCGCCGTCGAGAAGGCGCTTCCAGGCGGGATCGACGCCGGTGCCGAGTGGCGAGACAAGTCCCATTCCGGTGACAACGATACGATCCATTTCCTTTTCCTTTCTATGCGTCGATGCCGAGATACCAGGCGCGCATGCGGGCGATCCGCTCATGCACCTCATCGTCGGCGGCAGGGCCTGCAAGCAGGCTGGTGTTTTCGGGTGTCACCTGTTCGCCGGTCCGCGCATCGACCAGCACCGCCTGACGCTCTTTACCGGAGGCGGCATCGCCCAAGAGAAAGGCAAGGTCTTCCTCAGGAATGTGCCGGTTTCCCCAGGAAAACAGGGTCATCAGAACAGGAAAGAAATCACGGCCCTTGTCCGTCAGCCGATATTCGTAGCGGGCAGGGCGCTGATGGTAGAGCCGCCGTTCGAACAGCCCCTTTTCCGTCAGGTGTTTCAGCCGCCGTGTCAGGATATTCGGCGCCACGCCGAGGCTTTTCTGGAATTCGTCGAAGCGCGAAAGCCCCTGGAAGGCGTCGCGCAGGATCAGCATGCTCCACCAGTCGCCGACGCTGTCGAGCGCGCGCGCCGCCGGGCATTTGAAGTCACTGAAGCTCGTCCGTTGCATGGCTAATGTCACTATAGCAGTGACTATCATCATGCAAGTTACTATGTGGCGTTGCCCTCGAAAATGCGGGCGAGCAGCATGCCGGTGACGAGCATGCCGATTGCCATGAAGATCGTATCGCCCGGCGTGCCGATATAGAGCGGCCCGACATTGGCAAACAGCAGGAAGGCGATGACGAAATTCGCCCAGCCCCAAACGACATTGGCTGTCGGCGAGCCAAGCTTTGCCCCTTGCGCGAATGGGATGCGGAAGCGCCGGCCGCTCACTCCGTTGACGAAATGCGGGATGCCGTTGGTCAGAAATGCTGCGGCGATAAAATGGGCGATATAGGCGATCCAGGGCAAAGGCTTCTCCGTTGCGGCACGAGTGGCGTCAACGGAGAATGTGGCCGGGATTTTCATGCCGGCAAGAGGAGGCTAAAGCATGTCGCGCAAAAGCGTGCAGCGGTTTTGCGGCAACGATATGCGTAAAAACAAAGAGTTAAAGCGAAAGGAGCGAATCTGAAAGATCGTGACGCGCTTTAGAAACGCACGTGGTGCGGCAGCCCGCTGCTGAATAGCGACGGGCCTGGCCGGGTCAGATCAGCACGAAATCCTTGAAGTGAAGCGCCGGAGAATTGTCGAGATCGGCGACATGGATTGCCGCACCCGCGGCACTTCCATCCGCATCAAAGGATAGAATGCCGCTGGCCTGGTCGTAGATCAGTCTATCGTCAGCTTCGAGCGCTTTCGTACCGACAACGAAATTCTCATCCGAAAATCCGGATAGGCTGAGTGCGGCGAAAATCGAATGGTCGAGCAGCAGCTTGTCGCCGGCCGCCGAGGAGAAATCCCGGATCTTGTCGATGCTCACATTGTCGGGCTTAACGTCGAAAACGAAGGAATCGGCCCCGCCGCCGCCGGTCAGAATGTCTGCGCCGGCTTTGCCGATCAGCTTGTCGTTGCCGAGCCCGCCGCTCAACTGGTCGGCGCCCTTGCCGCCATTGAGACTGTTGCTGCCGTCGTTGCCGGTCAGCACGTTGGACGTGTTGTTGCCCGTCGCGCTGAGATTGGCCGTTCCGGTCAAGGCAAGGTTCTCGATCGTTCCGGCCGTGCGCTTCAGATCGGCCAGGCTGAAGGAAGTCGAAGCCTTGACGGTGTCCTTGCCGGATCCGGCTGTTTCATCGGCAAAATCGCCGGCATTGTCGACCACATAGGTATCGTTGCCGGCGCCCCCCGCCATGTGGTCGGCGCCGGTGCTTCCATCGAGGATATTGTTGCCGGAATTGCCGACGAGAACATTCACCAGGCCATTTCCGGTGCCGTTCAGATTGGCGGTGCCGGTCAACGTCAGATTCTCGACGTTTCCGATCGTATGCGCCGTATCCTTGAGGCTGAAGCTGATCGACGACATGACGGTATCCGTTCCGCCGCCCCGGCTTTCGTCGACGATTTGATTCGCATTGGTCACGGTGAAGGTGTCGTTGCCGGTGCCGCCGTAAAGATGGTCGGTGGCCGGCGGCGGTGTGCTGGCGCCGGTGCCTGCTACCTCGACGATAACGGGATGGTCGACGACATCGAGCGTCAGCGATGAGACGTTGCTGAGGCTTTTGATCGCCGTCGTTCCGGTCAGCGGGTCGAAGACCTTCACGGAGCCGAACGAGGCGCCGAGATTGACTTTGACGGCCTTGTCCGCCGCCTGAATGGCGGTATCAGTGGACTGGTTCCAGATATCGGGCTCATTCCAGATGGTGATCTGGTAGCTTCCGTCCGATTTTTCCGTCAGCAGGCTGCGGGCCGAGGACGGCAGACCGTCGATCGAATAATTGAGGGTCCCCGTGCTGAAGCTCGCCTTCGCAGCGCCTTCGTCCGCAAGGATTTCGGTCAGATTGTGGATCGCCGTCGCAGCCGGTTTGGCGGAATAGTCGAGATGAAAAAGGCCGAAATGCTTTTCCTGATTGGCGCCCTGCGGATCGGAATAGGCGTCCAGCAGCTCGTAGATGAATGTCTGTTTCGATCCGAGTGCGGCGCCGTCCATCAGCGTATTGAGCAGGAGTTTTGCCTGCGTCGCTTCACTGACGCCTTCCCAGCCGCCATTGGTATCGGCGGTGAGCGAGGTGTGGTAACCGGTCTCGGTGATCGCCAGCGGCTTGCCGGGATCGGCAGCGCGCTGAACGCCGGATTCTCGGGAAAGCCACGAATATGGCTGGTCGCCATCCTTTGCATAGGTGTGGATCGTCGTGTAGTCGGAGGCCGACGCGACCGTATATCCGGTAAAGCCGAGAACGGGGATATTCTTCAGCAAGGGATCGGCGTTGACCGCGGCAGACAGGTCCTTCTGATAGGCGACCGCTGCGGCCTGGCCGCTCAGGCCGTGGTAGCTGACCGGCCAGTTGTTGACTTCGTTCGGGCCTTCGATGCCGACGACCGATCCGGGATGGGCTTGCACGAAATCATGCAGCCGCTGGGTGACGGTAGCGGGGTCGACTTCCCGCTGGGCGCTGAAGACGAATTGCACGCCGGCTTCGGCGGCATCGCCGAGATGCGTTTGGCCGTTAGGATCGGAGGCGGAGTTGGGGGCGTGATCGCGAACTGTATCAAGGCCAAGATAGTCGAGAGCCTTAACCACTTCTACGACGTTGGAATATTTTCCGTCGGTGTAGTCGATATGCGTGTCAATTCCAAAGGAACGAATAATATCGTTTATTCTAACGGCTTGAGCCATAAATTTTTCTCCCGGTTTACGAGGGAATTGGCAATGGGAATGAATCCCCATTTGTTGCCACCAATTCGATTTAATACACGAGGAGGATCGTGCGGAGCTGCCTCGTTATCCATGATATATTGTTGCGAATGTGGCCCGTTTCGGATTGCATTTATTATGAAATCTGCGCTTGCATTTTTTCGTCCGGCCGGCTGATCATGCCCGAGTGGGACGGCTCATAGGCAGAGTCCGGCGAAATCCGGCATGGTTTTGGAGGCTCCGATGACCGTCAATGTTCAATTCCGGTTTCGCAGCGGCCTGCCCTCGATGGCGTTCGACAATGTCCGCCTTCGCGGCAGTTGGGACGAGCAAGGCCGCCCCTCGAACGAGTGGACGTCTGTTCCTATGCAGCGCTCTCGTGACGAGGATGGCTATGATGTCTTTGTCATCAGGGTTCCCTTTCCCGATGACGCGATCGGCACACATTTTCGCTGGGGGATCGAACTCGATCGACCCGGCGTTTCAAGCCTTTGGGCGATCGCCGCCGAATTGGACGACGAGGCCTCGGCGCTTCGCGAACGCTCCTTCGATCTCCAGCAGGACTTGGCGCCGCAGACCTATTATCTGACATGGATCGGCCGTCTGGGGGCGAACCGGGTTGAAAGGCGCGACGGTGCAGACGGCATTCGTTTTTCGGTCTGGGCGCCGAACGCCAGGGCCGTTTCGCTCGTGCTTGCCGATCCCGCCGTCGGTTACATCGCCGATGACGGCACCGGAGCGGTCGCAACCATCAGGATGCGAAGGACCGTTGACGGATTCTGGAGCGTTGAAACCGGCGAGGACCACGGCCTTTCCGATTTCGACCGCATGGTCGGCACGCCCTATATGTACCGCGTCACCAGGGATGATGGATCGCTCGCCTACCGCACCGATATCTGGTCCCTCATGCAGATCGGCGCGGGAGACTTCGATCCCGATGGAGCGATCTATCACGGATCGCCGGCGGCATTGGACGGACCGCAAAGCTGTTCGGTGGTGTGCGACCCGAAGCGGTTGGTGCTGCCGTCGGGGGAGGAGCTTGCCGCCGAGGCGTTCTGGGCCGACGAATTCGCCGGCGATCGAAAGCTTCCGGATCGGCTCGAGGATCTGGTGATCTATGAACTGCATGTCGGTGCCCTCGGTTTCGGTAAGGCCGCGCCCGGCACGCTTGATGATGCCATTGCCTTCGTCGAGCATCTTACCGAGCTCGGCGTCAACGCTGTGGAACTGCTGCCGATTGCGGAATTCGAGACGCGGGCCAACTGGGGTTACGGCACGTCGCATTTCTTTGCCGCCGATCAGGGGGCTGGCGGTACCGACCGGCTGAAGATGTTCGTCAAGGTCTGCCACCAGCGCGGCATCGCCGTCATCCTCGATGTCTGTTACAACCACTTCGATCCGGATGGCGAGCGGGCGCAATGGGCCTATGATTCCAACGATCACACCCGCAATATCTATTATTGGTACGAGGGACGCCCCCGCGATTACGCCGACCCGACAGGCGGCTATATCGACAACATCTCCACGGGATGGGCGCCCCGCTTCGACGAGGAAGCCGTGCGCCAGCTTTTCATTTCGAGCGCGGCATTTCTCGTCTCCGTCTGCCATATCGATGGTTTCCGGCTCGATCAGACAAGTTCGATCCATCAATATCCGGTTCTGCATGCCGATGGCCGGCGCGCCGATCGCGCCGCTGCCTTCGGGGCCAAGTTTCTGAAGCAGTGGACCCGCACGATGCGGCTGATCAAGCCGCAGCTTTTCCTGACGGCCGAGGATTATTCGGACTGGTCGGCGATGACCGAGCCAAGCCTGACCGGCAACGGGCTCGGCTTCGATGCGACCTGGTATGGCGATTTTCATCACAACCTCGTCGAATACCACGGCGGCGCACAGGCGCAGCTGTTGAAGAATGCCGGTTTCGGGGACAAGCGGGCGCTGACCATGTCGTCTCTTGCCGGCGCATTGCAGACGAGCGCGCGATCCAAGGTGGTCTACAATCAGTCGCATGACGATTGCGGCAATCGTGAAGGATCGGCACGGACCGCTGTTATCGCCGTCAATTTCGCGCCTGTTGTCGGCGAGACCAGGGCGTGGGCAGAGGCGAGATCCCGTTTCGCGGCTGCGATGACGCTGCTATCACCGGGGACGCCGATGTTTTTCATGGGCGAGGAAATCGGCGCCCAGAAGCCCTATCGCTACAATGATTTCCTCGAGAACCGGGAGAATATTCTCGGCGAAGCTGATGGCAGTGGGGCAGGGATGCTCAGCTGTTATCGCGATCTGATCGCGCTCAGCATCCGCCAGGATGCCATTCGCTCCCGCAACATCTCCATTCCCCTGGTTCATGACGAAAATCGGGTGATCGCCTTTCATCGATGGAACGACGGCGAGAATTTCCTGGTCGTGGGGTCGCTGAATGACGCTCCCTTCGAACAGGGCTATCGGCTGCACAGCGAACGGCTGGGGGACGACCTCTGGGAGGAGATCTTCAACAGCGATTCCCGCACATATGGCGGCTGGAACATCGGTAACGGCGGCGGAAGAATCAGAGCCACGGCCGGAGTGCTGAATGCCGTGCTGCCGGCATCGGGTGTTCTGGTCTTTCGCAGGCTCTGACGCTTCCGACGTCCGGTATGGTCAGGCAAAGCCGAGCGGCAGATTTTCCACTTTTCTGTCATTGCCGTAGTCGCGCTCATGCGGCGAGCGACTGCGGCCGTCGCGGCGAGCGGAAAGATCGATCCGGTTTTCGGCGAAGATCCCATCGGGATAGGTGCCGGTGTCATGGCAATCGGCGTCGATCTTGGGTGCAAGGATTTTCAGGATCATCGGGGTTCCTCCACGGCGCAGCATCAACAGTTGGAAAGGTTGTCTGGTTCCATTCATAATCCCGCAATTATTAATAAATTAACCATAAATGCCGGTCTTCGGCAAAGGAGATCGCCATTCGCCTATCCGGACAGCCGCGATCGTTCTCAGGAACGTTCAATGGACGTTTGACGACGAGGACATCGACGCCAGCATTCCTCGATCGCGCGGAACAGCCGCGCTGTGTGCGCCAGCACTTCGGCGCCGACCTCTGTCTCGGCAATCGTGGTTGCCATGCTCTCCAAGCCGTCCGCCACCTCAATCAGCGCTGGCAGCATGTCGGCCCGTCCGATCGCTTCGGCCGATCTGGCCAGTTCGCGCAACGCCTCCGAATAGCTCGATATCAATGCGGGTTTCCGATCTGCCGGAATATCGCAGAACGAGCGTTTTTCAGCAGGCGACAGTGGTGACTTCGACATGGACGCGACCTGTTGAACCCCCAACGAGCTCGCATCCGCATTATTTCTTCCCGAGCCGGTCAATCGTCGCGAGGGCCGGCCGCTTGCATTGAAATGGAACTCCGGACCTGGATGGCCGTTGAGGTGCATGAACACAGGAGGTTTCCATGCAGCTGATCGATACTCGGGTGACACAAGCCGGCGACATCTTCACTGTCGAATTCCTGGGCGAGGGAGGAGAATCGATTTCCGTCAAAATCGACAACTCCCATGGCGAGCTCGACGACACGACGGCGGTCGACCACGCCAAGGTCATGATGGTTCAGCTGACCGCCTTTGCCGGCGGCGAAGCAGACGGCAGCATCAACCGTTACGATGCCTTGAGCAACGGCAATTTCGACGAAGGCAGCAAGGGCCTGATCGGCCAGCCGAGCGCGCGTTCGGCCGGCGATAGGCAAACGCTGGAAGAGGAACTCGATGAAGGCCTCGAGGACAGCTTTCCTGCAAGCGACCCTGTATCGGCAACGGTATCGTCCATTCCCGCAAACGCGCCACGGCACTGATTGCAACGCAATGTTGCAGGCGCCCGCATGTTCTTAATTCCAAACACCGGCCAAGGCTGCTCCGGTTTCCACGCGCTGCCTTGGTCTGCATGACAGATTGATGTCAAAACTGAGAAACAGCTGAAAACCTCAGCTGTGTGATTGACATGGGAGCCTTCTAGAGAGGGCACGAGAAGGGAGCGCCCGTGACGCGCTGCCGAGGTCTCGGAGACGCGCCCCCATGAAAATCATTCAGATCACCGACACCCATTTCAGTCCCGGCAAGCCGCATTTCAACGGCAACTGGGCACCGCTTCTGACCTGGATCGAAGAGACCGGTGCAGACCTGATCGTCCATACCGGCGATCTCACCGTCGACGGCGCCGACAAAGATGCAGACATCACCTTTTCGATGGATCTGATGCGCCAGGTGTCGATCCCGATGCTGATCGTCCCCGGCAATCACGATGTCGGCCACCTCAAGGGATCGGATCAGCCCGTCAATGCCGAGCGGCTGTCCCGCTGGCGCAGCCTTGTCGGCGACGACCGCTGGCTGGAGGATGCGGCCGGCTGGCGCTTCATCGGGTTGAATTCGCTGCTTCTTGGTCACGAGGATGACGAGGAGGAAGCCCAGTTCGAATGGCTAGCTCAGGCGCTTTCCGACAGGGCAGGGCGACGCGTTGCGCTTTTTGCGCACAAGCCGCTATTCGTAGACGCGCCAGATGAAGGCGATACCGGATATTGGAGTGTTCGCCCGTCTGAGCGCCGGCGGCTCTATGATCTGATCGCTGCCCATGACGTGGCGCTGTTTGCAAGCGGCCATCTCCACTGGGCCTGGCAGGGGCGCTTCGACAATACCCAGCTGACATGGGGTCCGTCGGCCGCCTTCATCATCGACAAGATGGAGCGCGAAATGCCGGGCGAGCGCCTGATCGGTGCCGTTGTCCACGAGTTCGATACTGCTGTCGAAAGCACGATCGTCGCCGTTCCCGGCATGACCGCTTATGTGCTCGATGATATCGTGCATGAGGTCTATCCCCAAGCGGTCAAACCGCGGGAGCCCGTCGAATGAGCGCGCTCTCGCTTCGCGGCATCACCAAGGCTTTTGGCGGCAACCAGATCCTTGATGGCGTGAGCCTTGATGTCGGCGCCGGCGAATTCATCGCGCTGGTCGGCCCCTCCGGCTGCGGCAAGAGCACGCTGCTGCGCGTCCTTGCCGGCCTCGACCATGCCGACCAGGGCGAAATCCTGATCGGCGGGCTGGGTATGTCCGGCGTTGCGGCTGCCGACCGCAACATCGCCATGGTCTTTCAGTCCTACGCGCTTTATCCGCACCTGACGGCCTCTGAAAATATCGCCGTGCCGCTGGCGATGCGCCGGCTGTCGAGGATGCAGCGGCTGCCCTTCATCGGGTCGCTGATGCCGGGTCAACGCGCCACCCGCGCGGCGATTGCCCGCGACGTCAAGGATATGGCGGCATCGCTGAAGATCGACCACCTGCTTGACCGCAAGCCCGGTCAGATGTCGGGCGGCCAGCGTCAGCGCGTGGCGCTGGCCCGCGCCATGGTGCGCCAGCCGAGCATCTTCCTGATGGACGAACCGCTCTCCAATCTCGATGCCAACCTGCGCGTTCACGCCCGCGGCGAGATCGTCGACCTGCATCGCCGCGCCGGCGCGCCGACGCTCTATGTCACCCATGACCAGGCGGAAGCGCTGTCCATGGCCGATCGTGTCGCCGTGATGATGGGCGGAAAGTTGCTGCAGATCGCCAGCCCCGAGGTCATCTACGATGATCCCGCCCATATCGAGGTCGCCCGCTTCATCGGCCAGCCGCGCATCAATCTGCTGCCGGCCTTTGCCGAAGGCGGCGTCATTCTCTGCGGCGGCCTGCGCCTGATGCTTGAAAACGCAGCCGACGGGAAGACGCCGGTCACGCTCGCTATTCGCCCGGAATTCGTTTTTCTCTCCAAGAGCCGGCATGACGGCCTTGCCGCCCGGATTGAACGCGTCGAATTCCTGGGCTCCGAGGTCATTCTCCATTGCCGGCTCGACGCGATCGGCGAGACTATCGTCGCCAAGGTTCAGCCCTCCGAAGCCTCGGGCCTCGCGGCCGGCGATCCGGTCGGGCTGCGGCTTTCGCCCGGTCGCACGCTGATCTTTGCCGAGGACGGCAGCCGGCTGGCCGGCAGCGTTGCAACAGGCGATGCCGGGCTGATTGCGGGCGACTCTCAACGGGAGAGGGCGCATGGCTAGTATCGTCTCCATGGCCGTGGGGTACGATGCCGCCGTTGCGCATCGGCGCAGCGAGGCCCGTATCGCCTGGATGCTGGTGATGCCGGCGATGATCCTGCTGTCTCTCTTCGTGCTTTTGCCGGTTGTATCAGTCATCGTGCTCGGCTTTACCGATTTCGAACTCGGCTACGGCAAGTTTCGTTTCGTCGGCTTCGAGAATTACGCGCACTTGATCACCGACCGCACGTTTCGCAAGTCGCTGTGGAATACGACGGTCTATACGGCGATCGTCGCACCAATTTCGATCCTTCTCGGCCTTGGCATCGCCATGCTGATCGAGAGCGAGACGAAGGCGCGCAGCTTCTTCCGCACTGCCTATTTCCTCCCGGTCGCCTCGCTGATCGTCGCCATGGCGACCGTCTGGCAATACATGTTCCACCCCACAATCGGGCCGCTCAACGCACTGCTCGCCCTCGTCGGGATTCCCGGCCCGAACTGGCTCGACAGCTCCGGCACGGTGCTTTACAGCCTGTCGATCATCGGCGTCTGGCAATCGGCCGGCTTCAACATGGTGCTGTTCCTGGCCGGGCTGACGGCGATCCCGCGCGAGCTCTATGCGGCCGCCGAGGTGGACGGCGCCAGATCCTCCCTCGACCGTTTTCTGCTGGTGACCTGGCCGATGCTCGGGCCGACGACGCTCTTCGTCATCACCATCAGCATCACCAATTCAGTCAAGGTCTTCGAGACCGTGAAGACGCTGACCGAGGGCGGTCCGAACAAGGCGTCGGAAGTGCTGCTCTTCACGATCTACCAGGAAGGCTTCGTCTATCTGCGCGTCGGTTATGCCTCGGCGATGACGGTGGTCTTTCTGCTGATCCTGGTGGTGCTGATGTTCCTGCAGTACCGCATTCTCGATCGCCGGGTGCATTACACATGATGACGAGCGCTTTTTCCCTCGGCAGGATCATCCGCCTGACCCTGCTTTCGCTCGGCGCGATCATCTTTCTGTCGCCCTACGTCTTCATGATCTCGACGGCTGGCAAGGCCCAAAGCGACATTTTCACCTCGTCGCTGTCGCTGATCCCGGCGCATCTCACCTATGCGGAGAATTTCGCCAAGGCCTTGAGCCGGGTGCCGATGGCGCGGCTCTTGTGGAACGGCGTCGTCGTCTGCGGGCTGATCTTCTTCTTCCAGGTGCTGGTGGCGATCCCTTGCGCCTACGCCATGGCAAAGCTGCGCTTCGGCGCCGCCCGCGCCATGATGGTGCTGGTCATGCTCGGCCTTCTGGTGCCGATCCATGCGACCGCGCTGCCGCTCTATGTTGCCTTCGACCGCGCCGCGCTGCTCAACAGCTATGCCGCCCTTGTCGCGCCCTTCACCATTTCGGTCTTTGCGATCTTCATGTTCCTGCAGTTCTTCCGCGCCATGCCTGATGATCTGATCCATGCCGCGCGTCTCGACGGCATGTCGGAACTCGGCATCGTCGCCCGCGTCATCGTGCCGAATGCCTGGCCGGCGGTTACCGCCTTCGCCATCTTCTCGGTCGTCGCGCACTGGAACGATCTCTACTGGCCGCTGATCGTCATCAGCAAGCAGGACTATGCCACACCACCGCTGGGCCTGATGTATTTCCGCGCCGCCGAGGCCGGCGACGACTACGGCGCGCTGATGGCGGCGACCCTCATCATTACCCTTCCCCTCGTCATCGCCTTCCTGCTTGCGCAGAAGCGCTTCGTCGAGGGCATCACCATGACCGGTCTCAAAGGCTGACCGGTTTCAACCCAGGAGAACGAGCGATGAAACATATCACCCAGCTTCTCGCCGCAGCGGCCGTCTCGATGGCAATCGCGCTTCCCGCGCACGCCGAGACGACGTTGACGGTTCACTACCCGATGCCGGGCTTCTTCAAGGACGTGATGGACACGATCTCGAAGAAGTTCATGGAAGAAAATCCCGACATCAAGATCCAGTTTGCCAGCCCGTCGGCCACCTATGAAGAAGGCATCCAGACGATCCTTCGCCAGGTCGGCACCAGCGAAATGCCTGATATCACCTTCATCGGCCTCAACCGCCTGCGCATGCTCGATGAGCGCGACGTCGCCGTCGATCTCGGCCCGCTCGTCCAGAAGGATGGCAACATGGCCGAGCAGGGCTTTTCCGACACGATCCTCAAGCTCGCCCAGGTCAAGGGCAAGCAGGTGGGCCTCGCTTTCGCGACCTCCAACCCGATCATGTATTACAACGCCGATCTCGTGAAGGCGGCCGGCGGCGACCCTGAAAATCCGCCGAAGACCTGGGACGAGGTCATCGCGCTCGGCGGCAAGATCAAGGCGCTCGGCAACGGTGTCGACGGCATCGATTTCCGCTGGCAGGGCGACGACTGGATGTTTTCGGCACTGCTCTTCGGCGCCGGCGGCAAGATGCTGAGCGACGACGAAAGCAAGGTCGCCTTCAACGGTCCGGAAGGCCAGAAGGCCGTCGAGGTCCTGCATCGCCTGGTCACCGAAGGCGGCATGCCTGTGTTCACCAAGGCCGCCGGCGAGCAGGCTTTCGCAGCCGGCAAGGTCGGCTTCGAGTTCCAGACGACAGGCGCGCTGCGCAATACGATCAAGAATGTCGGCAACAAGTTCGATCTGCGCACGGCCAAGATCCCGCTGATCGATCCGGCGAACGGACATCTACCGACCGGCGGCAACGCGGTCGTTATTCTGACGCATGACGCCGCCAAGCAGGATGCCGCCTGGAAGTTCGCCAAATTCGCCGCCGGTCCCTATGGCGCTTCCGTCGTCGTGCCCGGCACCGGCTATGTCCCGAACAACGAGCTTGCCGCAAAGTCGGCCGATTATCTCGGCGACTTCTACAAGCAGAACCCGCTATTCCAAGCAGGCCTCAGCCAAATGCCCGTGATGATCCCGTGGTATGCCTTCCCCGGCTCGAATGGCGTCAAAGTCACGCAGACGATCGTCGATAATCTCTCGCGCATCGTCGACCAGTCGGCCGAACCGAAGGAAGCGCTCGACGACGCAGCCGCTGACGTCGAGGACATGCTGCCGCGTAGCTAAGCGCCTCATCGGGCAATAGGTTAGGGCCGCCACGCCATGCGCGCGGCGGCACTGCTGTTTCTGGCAAACTTCTCAGATGGCGCGCACCGTGCCGCCACGACGCAGCGTATAGGCGACGTCGAGATGGCGGGCGGGCGCGGCATTCTCGGCCATGTCGAGAAGTAGCGAAGCGGCCGTCGCGCCCATGCTGGCATCCGGCATTTCGATGGTCGTCAGCGGCGGATCGATCAGCCTGCCGATGGCGATGCCGTCGAAGCCGGCGACCGAAACATCCCCAGGCACCGACAGCCCCTCGCGCTTCAGCGCGCCGATGACGCCGAGTGCTAGCAGATCGTTGGAGGCGATGATCGCCGTCGGTGCAAGCGCGCTCATCGTGACGCCAAGATCGAGCTGGTCATAGCCGCTGACGAAGGGGATCTGCACGGCATCGAGCGGCGCGAGTCCGCTTTCCGCCATGGCGTCGAGATAACCCCGGTGGCGAAGCCGCGCGCGGTCAGAGGCGGCGAAATTGCCGGAGAGAAACAGAATGCGGCGGTGGCCCATGCTGATCAGGAAGGTCGCGATCTCGCGGCCCGCGCCTCGATTGTCGGCGGTGACGGCTGCCGGAAACTGCGCCGTCGGCAGGTTGTTGAGCAGAACGGTCGGCGGGAGCTTCGCAAGCAGCGCCTCGCTGGTCGATGGATCGCAGACGGTGAGGATCAGCCCGGTCGGCCGGTCGTTCAAGAGGGCTGCGACCGCATCTGCCTCGCGCGCCGGATCGTAATTCGACTGGGCGATCAAGACGCCGTGGCCGGCCACCAGCATCCGGTTTTGGATGCTCGACAGCGACGAGGCGAAGACCGGATTGGTGATGCTGGGGATGAGCACGCCGACCACGGGCCTGCGTCCGAGCCGCCCGGTGGACAGGCCGGCCGGGCGATAGCCGAGTTCCGCAGCCGCACGGCGCACCTTGCGCACCATCAGATCGCTGGCCGGGCCGTTGCGGTTGAGAACACGGCTTGCGGTCGCCAGCGAGCATCCCGCCCGGAATGCTACCTGCTCCAACGTCGCCATCGAAAGCGCCCTCCTGGTGACAGCATCAAGGTGCAATCCTTTAGGCGGGTTCGATGACACTGATCTGACATCTAGGCGGAATTATCTACTTCTTGTCCACTCACACACATGGAAGTTGATGGGCAATGCAACCTGTGGAATAGTCGGATTGACGCCGTCTACCCTTTTCATTCTCAACACCTGGACAAGAATGTCTCACAAAAAAATGGAATGCTCCACGGCGCGGTGGTTTCTCGCGACGCTCTCCCTTGTCGCAAACGTCGCGTTGCCAGCCTTTGCAGACACGCCGTCCGTGCCCTGGCCGCAAACGCAAAGCGACATCCAAGCCGAATCCGATGTGCATTTCGGCACGCTCGCCAACGGTATGCGGTTTGCGATCATGCGCAATGCCACGCCGCCCGGACAAGCAGCTATCCGCTTTCGCATTGGCTCCGGTTCGCTCGACGAAAACGACGACCAGCAGGGCCTGGCGCATGTTCTCGAGCACATGGCCTTCAAGGGTTCGACACATGTCGCCGAAGGGGAAATGATCCGTATCTTGCAGCGCAAGGGCTTGGCCTTTGGACCGGACACCAACGCCCATACCTCTTATGACGAGACCGTCTATGCGCTCGATCTGCCTGAGGTCGATGCAGACACGATTTCGACGGGCCTGATGCTGATGCGAGAAACGGCGAGCGAACTGTCCCTCGATGCCAGCGCTTTTGATCGCGAACGCGGCGTCATTCTGTCCGAGGAGCGGCTGCGCGACACGCCGCAGTATCGCGCGTCACTCGGAATCATGAATTCGCTGCTCGCCGGCCAGCGCGCGACCATACGCGCGCCGATCGGTAAAGCCGAGATCATCAGCAATGCGCCCGTGGACCTCGTCCGTGATTATTACCGGGCCAATTACCGACCTGACCGGGCAACGCTGATAGTGGTGGGTGATATCGACCCCGCCGCCATGGAAGTCGAAATCCGGCAGTGCTTCGGCGACTGGAAGGCCGTGGGTCCGGCGCCGACAAAAGCGGATCTTGGCGCGCTTGTGACGAAGGGCGAAAGCGCCGAGGTCATCGTCGTCCCCGGTGGCATGACCAGCATACAGATCGCCTGGACGCGTCCCTATGACGCCGCGCCTGACACCTTCGCCAAGCGCCGCGCTGGGCTTATTGAGGATCTCGGTTTTCTGGTGCTCAAACGTCGGGTGAGCGCCGTGGCCAGCAAGGCGGATGCCCCTTTCATCAGTGCGGACGTCGGTTCCCAGGATCTCCTCGATTCCGCCCATATCGTCCTGATCGCGGCGAATTCGGAGCCGGACAAATGGCAGGCGGCGCTCACGGCCATTGACCAGGAACAGCGCCGGATCCAGGAGTTCGGCGTTGCGCAGGCGGAGATCGATCGCGAAATCCGCGAATATCGCTCGGCCCTGCAGGCTGCTGCGGCCGGAGCCGCGACGCGGATGACCACCGACATTGCTTCCATGCTGGCTCGCAGCGTCGATGACGATCAAGTCTTCACCTCGCCCGCCGAAGACCTCTCGCTGTTCGAGACCATGACGAACGGCGTCACGGCGGACGAGGTCAATCGGGCCTTGCAGCGTGCTTTCTCCGGCAACGGTCCGCAGGTCGTGCTACAGGCGGACCAATCACCTGAGGGCGGAGCCGACACGGTTCGGCAAGTCTATGACGCTTCAAATGCCATTGCCGTCTCGGCACCATCCGGTGCAACTGACGTTGCCTGGCCCTACACCCATTTCGGCGAACCGGGCGCTGTGGTCGAACGCCGTGCGGTTGAAGATCTCGGCTTGACCATGGTGCGCTTTTCCAACGGCGTACGGCTTACCGTCAAGCCAACCAGGCTGCGTGCCAACGAAGTGCTGGTGCGCGAAGATATCGGCCGCGGTCGCCTGGACCTGCCGCACGACCGTTCCGCCGCGATCTGGGCATCTCCGGCCGTCGTGCTGTCTGGCGTAAAGGCCATGGATTACCAGGATATACAGAAAGCGCTGACGGCCAACATTGTCGGCGTCGACTTCTCAGTCGGCGACAGTTCCTTCCGGTTCGACGGTCGTACACGGACTGAAGATCTTGCGACGCAGCTGCAGCTGATGAGCGCATACACCTCCGATCCCGCCTATCGCCCCGAGGCGTTCAAGCGTGTACAGCAGGCCTATTTGAGCGGCCTCGATCAGTATGACGCGTCGCCTGGCGGCGTTTTCAGCCGCGATTTCGCAGGTCTCGTGCATTCCGGTGACCCGCGCTGGACCTTCCCCGACCGCGCGCAGTTGTCCGCCGCCAAGCCAGATGAATTCGAGGCGCTGTTCCGGCCTATGGTTTCCAATGGTCCCATCGACATTACCATCGTTGGCGACGTGACGGTGGACGACGCAATCCGGCTGACGGCTGAAACCTTTGGCGCTTTGCCGCCGCGCCCGGAGACGGGGTCGAGCAACGATCGGGACGACGTGCATTTTCCGGCAACGACCGAGAAACCCGTTTTACAGACCCATAGCGGCAGGGCAGATAATGCCGCCGCCGCCGTAGGGGCTTCCATCGGCGATTTGCTCTCCGATCTGCCGCGATCCTTCACCGCCAATATTGCCACCCAGATTTTCCAAAACAGATTGATCGACCAGTTTCGCATTGCGGAAGGAGCAAGCTATGCCCTGCAGGGCGATGTTGAACTTTCAAGGGAAGTTCCCGGCTACGGCTACGCATATTTCTACGTCGAGACCGACCCGGCAAAGGTTGCGCGCTTCTATGCACTTGTCGACGAGACCGCCAATGATCTGCGGTCGCATGATGTCTCCGAAGACGAGCTCGCGCGCGCCCGGGAACCCATCATCGAGACATTGAAGCATCAGCAGCAGAGCAACGAATATTGGATCGCATATCTGCACCACGCCCAGACGGACTCGCGTCGTTTGGACCGGATACGCGATAGTCTCAGCGGCTACGGCAAGGTCACCGCCGGGGATATCCGCGCGTTTGCCGCGGCCTTTTTCAGCCCGGAAAAATTCTGGAAATTCGAAGTGCTGCCGGTGGCTGTACGTTAGGCGGTGAGCACCGCTCAGGACCGGCGTTTGACCACACGCATGTTCATCTCCGAGCGAAGCGCGAAGCCGTGTGTCTTGTAAAGCGAAATGGCGGATGTGTTCGCCGCATAGGCATGCAGATAGGCCGTGTCGCCGCTGGATGCGATTTCGCTGGCGACGAAACGGAAGAGCAGGGTGCCGAGGCCGCACCCCTGGAAATCGGGATGGGTGCAAAGCCCGCTGAGCTCGATGAAGCCAGTCTGCCGCATCCGCTGCCCGGCCATCGCCACCAGGCGGCCCTCGTTTCTGATCCCCCAGAAGCTGCCGAGGCTCTGGGCTCGCAGGGTGAACGGCCCGGGTTTGGTCAGTGTCGCCAAATCAAGCATGTCGGCGGCATCGGCCTCGGTGAGCGGCTGGATGCGGGAATCCGAAAGCCTCTCATGGGGCCGCTCGGCAACCATCTGGACCACCAATGCCTCTGTGACGACGGCTAAGCCCGGTGGAATGGCGATCGGTCCCGCCTCGACGAGGATCATGCTCTCCTCCGGCGCTGGCAGCTCCTCCAGGGAGTTTAGGCTTTCCGGCGCATCGTCGGCGGACGCCGCGAAGGGGACGACGGACGGCGGGTATCGCCGTGCCTTCTCATTGCCTTCTGCGAGATCGGCATGTGCGGTCTCCAGCGCGCTCCAGATCGGCCGGTCGAGAATATGTTTCATCATGTTTCCTCCTTGACAGGGCTGCGGCGCGCAAGCGGTGCCACCGCAAGCCCGTCCTCGATAGCGGCCAGCTGTTCGAGGATCGGTCCGTCGAGATCGCCGCAGAGATCGGCAACGGCGGCGGCGATGCGCGGCCAGATCACCTTCTTTGAATGATCGATGAGGTCCTGTCCCTTGTCGGTCAGCGAGACCAGTCTGCGACGCTGATCATCCGGTGCCGGCTGCATGTCGACGTAACCGAGTTCGAGAAGCTGGCCGATGGTCCGGGTTGCGCCGGGCTGGGTGATGCCCACCGCCTGCGCAAGCTCGCCGATCGTCAGCGGCCCGGCCCGGTCGATCGCCGCAAGGAACGGATACTGGCCCGCCTGGATGCCGAGGCCCGCTTCGTCGATGACCTGCTGCGTATCGGCCTGCAGCCTCTCTCCGATGCGCCGCAGCCGGCTGCCCATGCACAGAAACCCAAGCGTTCGGACCACATCCTCGACCATGCCGATCTCCATTTGTATGGGATGTTATATAACATGTTATGGATTAAATCGCAATTCTTCTGCGGAAAGGGCCGGCAGATGAAGCCGGGGGCAGGGCGGCACGAACCAGTGCCTCGATCAGCCTCGCCATCTCCTCGCCATCAGCAACACCACCAGCACACAGCTGAGCAGGCCAAGAGATAATGGCAGCCCCTGATGTCCGATCAGGTGCATCGCCAGTCCTATTGCCGGCGAGCCGACGATGCCGCCGATACCCCATACCAAGGCGAAGGCCGCATTGCCGGCGATCAAGGCTTGGCCGGTGAACCGCTCGCCGAGCTGGATCAGCGACAGGGTGTAGATCCCGAACGAGACCCCGCCCCAGACGAAAACCAGCGGCCAGATCAGCCACGTGGCGAAGACCGACGGCAGCAGCAGGCAGCAGGCCAGGCAAGCCAAGACGCAGAATAACATCGTCCGCGTCGAGCCGAACCGCTCGGCGACGTGCCCGAGCAAAATCTGCAGCACGGCATTGCCCGCGATGAAGCAGGTGATGAGCGACGCGATGCGCTCTTCGGCGCTGCCGAGCGCTGCGCCATAGACCGCGAACAGGGAAAGCAGGATCTGCTCGAAGGCGGCAGCCGTGAAAACCGCAAACAACAGCAGCGGCGCCAGTGGGAAGAAACCGCCGACCGATGTTGCCGCGCCTTCATCAGGCATGCCGGGCAGACGAGGGGCGACCGCAAGCACGATCAGGCCGCAGAAAAGGAAGGCCGCAATACCGATCATGAAGGGCGGCCAACCCTCGGCGCCGGTAAGGCCGAGCGACAGTGGGCCGATGGCGAATCCACCCGAAACGATCGATGAATAGAGGCCCATGATACGGCCCCGGCGTGGCGCCGGCGTGAGCGAGATCAGCCAGGTCTCGCTGATCACGTAAAGCGGATTGGCGAAGAAGCCGAGCAGGAAGCGCAGCAGCATCCAGGCCCATACGTCCTGCATCCAGGCAATTGCAAACAGGGTGAGAGCGGCCAGGATCGAACACAGGATCGCAAGCCGTCCTCCGCCGACACGCCGCGAAAGCGCCGGAATGAACGACGCTGATATAATGAAACCCAGCGGCGTCATCGCCGCCGACAAGCCGATCAGGCCCGATGTCGTTCCTTGCCGCTCTAGGATGAAACTCAGCAGCGGATAGGTCAGCCCCTGTGCCACGGCGAACACCGTGACGGTCGCGATGATACCCGCCATAGCGGCCCAGGGGATCCGATCCCCGCGTGGTGATGTGATGCTTTCGGCAGTCATGCAGATGTCCTCGTCAGACCGTATGGTTGAAGGTCCGGGTAAGCCTCAAGGTCAATGAGGATGAATTCTGCAAGGAGGCGGGGAGCGTCGTACTTAAGTTTTTCCAAAAAGTTCTCAAAAACGTCCAAAGGGACTAAACAGGTCAGCATCAAATTTTGCCCCGACCGCAAGCCATCACCGCCAAAATTCCGCCGGACATCATCAGGACCATCTGGAATGATCGCTTCACCTTCCTTTCTCGGCTTTCCCGATCTCCTTGCCGATGGGCGTTTGCCCCGTGTGGTGATCTTCGCAGCCGCTCACGGCAGCACCTATCCCGGCAAGGACAGCAGCGGCTACGCCCTGGCCGCTCATGCGATCCGCGCTGCGAGCCAGGACGATGCCCCGCTCGTCGAGCACTGGGATTTCGATCTCGGAGGGCCGCTGTTCGACGGTGGGCCGGTCTCATGCATCGACGCCGGCGACATCCGGACCACCGTGCACGATAATGCTGGCAACCGGGCCCGGATCGAGGCGAAGACGCGCGAGGTGCTGGAATTGCCGGCTATCCCGATCCTGCTCGGCGGCGACTGTTCCGTGACCTTTCCCTTCCTCACTGGCTTTGCGGATCAGGGCCCGGTCTGGGTCCTGCAGATCGACGCCCATATCGACTGGCGCGATGAGGTGCATGGCGAGCGCTACGGCTATTCAAGTCCGATGCGTAGGGCGAGCGAGATGCCGCATGTCGCCGGCATGGTGCAAGTCGGTCTTCGTAGTGTCGGCAGCGCGCGCGCCACCGACGTCGAGGCGGCTCGGCACTATGGCAGCCGCTTCGTGACCGCTCGTGAGGTTCACGCTGAGGGCGTCGAAGCTGCCCTCCAGCATATTCCGGAAGGAGCCCAGGTCGTCGTCACCCTCGATTGCGACAGCATCGATCCCAGCATCATGCCGGGCGTGGCGGCGCGTACTCCTGGCGGTCTCACCTACACTGAGGTGATCGACCTGATCGCGGGCCTCGGCAGGCGGGCCAGGATTGCAGGATTCGACCTTGTCGAGCTCTATCCTCCCGCCGACATAGACGGCCTGTCGGCGCTGACCGCCGCGCGCATTCTCGTCAATGGGGTCGGCGCCATCGTCCGGCAATATTGAAACCCTGCTTCCTTTGAGCAAGCAGTGCATGGTGCTGCATTTCGCCTCTAGGCGATCTTGCCAAGACGTGGTTCCGTCCCAGCCAGAAGCTGCCGAATGTTGGCGCAATGTCGTGCAATCACGTAAATGCCGTCGATACCACGCGGCCTAAGCGGACGAACAGTTCCATCCAAGCTTTAAAGACTCTAGGATGCGCCCTATGCAGGGGTCACGCTTTGCCTTTGGTCCGTTTGTGCTTGATCCGGGGGCTGGAACGCTTCTTCGGAACGATGATCCCGTTGCCGTTGGCCACCGCGGGGTAAAGCTGCTTGCAGCACTCGTCGCGCGGCCCGGCGAAATCCTCGGCAAGGCCGAGTTGATGGATGCGGCCTGGCCGGGCAGGATCGTCGAGGAAGGCAACCTCACGGTCCAGATCGCGCAGCTGCGCAAGCTGCTTGGTCCGGCTACCGATGGCGGTGAATGGATCTCCACGGTGCCGCGCGTCGGCTACCGCTTCATAGGCGCCATCAATCAGCTCGGCGGCTTGAAGCGAAAAGCTTTGCCGCTGCCCGACAAACCATCGATATCAGTGCTGCCCTTCCTCAATATCAGCAACGATCCCGAACAGGAATCCTTCGCCGATGGGCTGACCGAAGACCTGATCACAGACCTCTCCAGGATACCGGGCCTGTTCGTCATCGCCCGTAACTCGGCCTTCGCCTACAAGGGAAAGGCGATGGATGTGCGCGAGATCGCCGAGGAGCTTGGCGTGCGCTACCTGCTGCAGGGCAGCGCAAGACGCGTCGAGGCGCGCGTGCGCATCAATGCTCAGCTGGTCGATGCGGCAAGTGGCGATCATCTATGGGCGGAACGCTTCGATCGCAGCCTGGACGATGTCTTTGCCGTTCAGGACGAGGTGACGGCCAAGATCGTCGAGGCGCTGCTCGGCCGGCTGCGCGCACCGCCGCCGCGCAACCGGCCTAAAAATATCGAGGCTTACGATCTCTGCGTGCGGGCGCGCAGGCTGATGGATGACACGCCGCTTGCGGCGCGGGAAGCGCATCTGATGCTGACGCGCGCGATTTCGCTCGATCCCGACTATGCCGAGGCCTATCGCTGGCTTGCCATGAACCACTGGATGGGAGAGGTGCATTCCGCCGGACCAACGCAACCCACCCGAAGCCTTGCTTTGGAGCTGGCGCGCAAGGCCGTCGCGATCGACCCCAATGACGCCGGCTGTCGCTGGGTCCTGGCTTATCTGCTCGCCTATGAGCGCAGCTTTGCCGAGGCTGATGCGGGATTCGCCAAGGCGATCGAACTCGACCCGAACGAGGCCGACACCTTTGCGGCATTATCCGACATCACGGTCCTGGCCGGGCGGGTCGGGGAGGGCCTTGAGCATATCGCCAAGGCTTTCCGGCTAAACCCGTTTCCGGCAATTTGGTACTATCTGGCGCTCGGCCAGGCGCAATATGCCGCCGGCCAATACCAAGCCGCTGTCGAGACGCTGCGCAGCGACGAGACCTATCGCACGAGCTCACGCCGTTTCCTGGCAGCAAGCCTTGCCCAGCTCGGCCGGCTCGACGAGGCGCGCGCCGAGGTCGAACTGTTCCTCGTCGCCAACCCGCGTTTTTCAATCCGCCACTGGGCTGCGACCGAGCCATTTCGCGACGCTCGGACGCTTGCGCATTTCATCGATGGCTACCGCAAGGCAGGTCTTCCCGAGTAACACCGGCGCGTCTCAAAGACGGCCGGCCGGCCGTCTCCCGCGTCATCGATAAAGACCTGTCCGCGAGGCTCTGCATCGTCGCAGA
This sequence comes from Rhizobium sp. LARHSG275, assembly GCF_052871115.1. Lineage (NCBI taxonomy): Bacteria > Pseudomonadati > Pseudomonadota > Alphaproteobacteria > Hyphomicrobiales > Rhizobiaceae > Rhizobium > Rhizobium sp. LARHSG275. The sequence goes on from NZ_JBIXJN010000010.1 coordinate 44,486, forward strand.
GCCTCCGCGGATATGATAGGATCGGGATGCGTTGACCACGGGAGGGGAAAATGCGCCGAGTCCTTCTGTCTCTGATCCTTTGCGCGCAGTCCGCATCGATGTCGGCGGCGTCTGGGCCTGTCGTCTTCCACACCGCTTCGTTCGGTAGCAGCCGCTCGGTCAGTCTCGGTCTGGCCGGGGGCGGGCCTGCCCGCGATCCCGCCTTTGATTTCGACGTCGTCATCACACTCTCGGAATTCGACGGTGGCGGGACAGTGATCTATCGGGACGGAGGAAGACACGAGGCGAGCGTGCGCTGCGTTTCGCCCGCCATGGTGCGGATCAATTCCGCCGACTATACGGTTGACGTGTCGGCGCGGTCGGGAACCGACTGGAAGCATGATCTCTGGGCAGCGCTCTGCGCCGCTCCAGTTTCCTGAGCGGCATCTCGGCCTTGATTGACCGAGGGCATCAGGCCTTCCGGGGACGAACCTCCATGAACACGTATGGCGCGCCGGTTCCCGAGGGGACCGCATACACCGCATAAGACGCCTGCGGATCGTCGCCCATTCCCAAGGAGCCAGGTGGCATGCCCGGCACGGCCAGCCCTCGGACTGGCGGCCGCTCGTGCAACAGCCGTTGGACGGCCTCGATCGGCACGTGTCCCTCGAGGTAGTATTTCTCGATGACGGCGGTGTGGCACCCCTGCACCTCGACCGGTACGCCCAACTGCGCCTTCAGCGCTGCAAGGTCGTCGGTGTCGCGGGCGTCGACCGAAAATCCCGCTGCCGCCATTGCCTTCGACCATTCATGGCAGCAGCCGCAGCTGGGATCCTTGTAGACCGTCATCGTCGCCGGCGCGGCGGCATATGCCCATCTGCCAAAGAACGCCAGGGCGGATGCCGCCATTGCAATGAAGCTTCTCCTGTACATCGTCTCCACTCCGTGATGTCCTGCCGCCCGGATCGAGGCCGGGCGGCAGGCGCCCACTATTTTACTTCGGTGACGGTCAGCTTGCCATTCACGCGTTCGGCGACGAACTCGATGTTCGAGCCTTCCTTCAGTCTTTCCAGCAGGGCCGGGTCTTCGACCCGGAAGACCATCGTCATCGCAGGCATGTCGAGGTTCTTCAGATCCTCATGCTTGATGGTGACCTTCTTCGCCTTGGTGTCTACCTTGTTGACGACACCCTTGGTGAATTCCTGGGCGAACGCGCCGAAGGCCGCGCTGGCAGAGAGCAGGGCGGCCAGGCTGATTTTGATCATGGCAGTTTTCATGTTCTTGGCTCCTTTTTTGCGGATTATTTCCCAGCGACGGTGACGTCGCCGTGCATGCCGGCTTCGTAGTGGCCAGGGATCAGGCAGGCGAACTTGAACTCGCCGTCGGTGGTGAACTTCCAGACGATCTCGCCGGATTGACCGGCCGGAAGGCGGATGGAATTGGCGTCGGCATGTTCCATCTCCGGAAACTTCTCCATGACCTTCTTGTGCTCCAGAATCTTGTCTTCCTGATCGAGTACGAATTCGTGGTCGACGGTTCCGGCATTCTTGATTGCGATCTTGACCGTCTGCCCTTTGCGGACGTTGAACACAGCGGGGGTGAACAGCATTTTCCCGTCGTCGGTTTCCTTCATCGTGACGCGGATCGTCTGCGTTGCTTTGGCTTTATCGCCAGGTTCGCCAATGGCCATTTTTTCACCGTGACCGCCAGCGTGATTGCCGGAGGCGAGGGCAGGCGATGCGAGGGCGACCAGCGCCAGTGCCAATACACAATTCTTCATGCGTAAATCCTTTTTTTGGATGTGGGAGGTTGGCCTCAGCCGTTTTTCGGTTTCGGCGTGATTTGCGTTTTCGCGTCTTTGGCCTTGGTCGCGTCCGGCAATTCGCCAGTCCATTCCCAAGCCTGGGTCCCGGGTGGATTTTCGTACCAACCCGGATCTGAGTAATCGTCCGCCGAGATGCCCTCGCGGACCTTCACGACCGAGAACATGCCGCCCATTTCGATGGGGCCGTGCGGCCCCCAGCCGGTCATCATGGGAACGGTGTTCTCGGGGATGGGCATTTCCATTTCGCCCATGTCGGCCATGCCCTTGGTGCCCATGGGCATGTATTCCGGCTGCAGCTTCCTGATCTTCTCGGCGACCTTCGATTTATCCGCACCGATGAAGGTCGGGATGTCGTGACCCATGGCGTTCATCGTGTGGTGCGACTTGTGGCAATGGATCGCCCAGTCGCCGAGATACTTGGCGTCGAACTCGTAAGCACGCATCGCGCCGACCGGGATGTCGATGCTGACCTCCGGCCACCGCGCTTCCGGCCGTACCCAGCCGCCGTCGGTACAGGTTACCTCGAAATCGTAGCCGTGCATGTGGATCGGATGGTTCGTCATGGTGAGGTTGCCGACCCGCACCCGCACCCTGTCGTTCTTCGACACGACGAGAGGGCTGATGTCCGGAAACAAGCGGCTGTTCCAGCACCACATGTTGAAGTCGGTCATCTCCATGATCCGCGGCACATAGGAGCCGGGATCGATGTCGTAGGCGTTGAGCAGGAAGACGAAGTCGCGATCGACGCGCATGAACGTCGGATCCTTGGGATGGACGACGAAGAAGCCCATCATGCCCATGGCCATCTGCACCATCTCGTCGGAATGCGGGTGGTACATGAAGGTGCCGGATTTCACGAGGTCGAACTCGTAGACGTAGGTCTTGCCGACCGGAATGTGCGGCTGCGTCAGCCCGCCGACGCCGTCCATGCCCGATGGCACGAGCATCCCGTGCCAGTGGATCGTCGTGTGCTCCGGCAGCTTGTTCGTCACGAAGATGCGGACGCGGTCGCCTTCGACCGCCTCGATGGTCGGCCCCGGAGACTGTCCGTTGTAGCCCCAGAGATAGGCGGTCATGCCGTCGGCCATCTCGCGCTCGACTGGTTCGGCGACGAGGTGAAACTCCTTGACGCCGTTGTTCATCCTGTGGGGCAGGGTCCAGCCATTGAGGGTGACCACCGGCTGATAGTCCGGACCTGAGGCCGGGTGGAGTGGCGGCTGCATGTCCGCCGATTCCATTGTCGGTGCGTCGGGCAGCCCCATCGCCGACGTCTTCGTCCAGGCGGCTGCGGTGAGCAGAGTGGCGCTGGCTCCAAAAAGTTGTCGTCTGTTGAACATGATGTGTCCCTTCTTAATGACCGCCGCCAGCGCTGCCTTCGGAAGCAGCGGCGACCTCGGTCTCTGCCGACACCTTCGTCGCGCCGCCGCCGTAGATCGCAGGCGCGAGGTTGGCTTCGGCCAGCCAGAAGTCGCGCTTTGCGTTGACGGAGAGCAGGATGGAGTTGATCTTGTCACGGGTGTCGGTGAGCAGTTCGAACGTGTTCGAGATCATGCCGTTGTAGGTCAGCAGGGATTCTTCCTCGACCTTGGTGCGAAGTGGTACGACGTCGTTTTGGTAGTGCCGCGCGATATCGTAGTTCGAGCGGTAGGCTTCGTATGCCGATCTCGCCTCCGACCGGACATTGACGGCCTTCTCCGCCAGCAGATTCGCCGCCCGCATATATGCCACTTCAGCCTTGCGCATCCGGGCCTTGCCCGTATCGAAGATCGGGATTGCGAACTCCAGTTCGACCTGAGCGGTCGTCCTGGTCTTCTTCTCGTCGTCCTCGATTTCCCGTTCCGTTTCGAAGCCCGTCAGGATTTCGAGGTCGGTGACATAGCGCGTTGCTTCGGTCAGGCCATACGACCTGGCAGTGGCTTCGAGTTCGAGCTTTGCGACCTGGAGGTCTATCCGATTTCGGAGTGCTTCCGCCTCGATGGTGTCTCGCCTGGCGACGGACTTGGGTAGCGGGGGCAGGCCGTTGGGAACCTGGTAGTCGAGGTCAGTGCCCCAGAGGCCCATCAGCCGCGTCAACTCCTCCTTGGCGAGACGGGCCGCCAGCCGGGCCTTCGCTGTCTCTCCGGCGAGTTCAGCAACAAACACATGTTCGCGGGCCTGGGCGCCCTTGGTCATCGCACCGGTCTCGCCCAGCTTCTCCGCGAGCTCGGAAGCGGCGTCCGCCGCCGCCTGCGCACGCTGGAGCTGCGCGACGTTCTCCCAGGCCGCGACCGCGCCGATCCAGGCCCGCCGGGTGTCGGCAGCGACCTGAAGCGTCTTCACGGCCGCGGTCAGTTGCGACTGCCGAAAGCGAGTGTCGGCGATCGCGATATCCCTGTTCCTCGTGGCGAGCGCCAGGATGTTCGTCGTGATCATTCCCTCGATCGTCTTGAACGCCCCCAGCTCCGGCGTCCCCATGCCGGTCGTGCCGATGGAGACGGTTGGGTTGAGGAACATCGTCGACTGCCAGGCGTCGGCGGCGCTGTCGCCAAGATCGGCGTAGGCGGCCTGCAGACCCTTGTTGTTGAGCAGCGCGATCTGGACGGACGTTTCGACGTCGAGGGTCTTCCTTCGCGCGACCAGACTTCTGACCTGCGCGGCCGCCGACCGGGCTTGGTTCTGGTTCTGGATCCAGACGGTCTCTTTCGCCGTGACAGTGGCGGTCTTGTTGAAAACGGCGGTGAAGCCCGCTTCCTTGCTGGAATAATCGGCGTCTGTGGCGCAGCCGCTCAACACCAGCGGGAATATCAGCGCCACCATTGTTCTTCTTGGCTCGATCATGAGGCGTCTCCATTCGCTGGAGACTGCAGATCGTTCTGTCTACGCCAGGGCTTGGGATCGACGGTCTGCCTGGTGACGGAGCCGGAGATCGGCGACCGGTATGCGGCCGGGCGCGCGGACGGCTGTTCGACCGCTGCGGGGGACGCCACCACGTCGGGAGGAAGCGTGGATGCGCAGCCGCCGACAAGAAGCGGCAGCCCCACCACGAAGAGCGAGGGTTTCATTATGAAATTTCCGAATAAGAGATAACCTACGGTGCGCCCGCCCGAATGCGGGGCAGGCGACCGACTGGACCCGATCGAGCGGGCGCGTCTCTATTCAGATATTGGGGGGACGGTGGAGAGTCGGAAGTTCCCCAAGTGTCGTCCGGTCGTCAATAAATTCCCGGATGGAATTCACGATGGGTCCGCCGACGTCGGGACCTTCACAAATGATGCCAAGCCCGCCGCAGAAATCCTTGCAGCATTCCTGCTTGACCAGCTTCGATACGCCATCTGCATCATCACCGACGTCGCCCTGCGAATGGTCATGAGCAGCCATCTTCGTCATGTCATGGCCATCGTGATGCTGCATTGCATCGGACTCGGACAGTACCGCTGCCACCTCGGGGAAGGAGGAGCCATGCATCGCGGCGCTGGTGTTCGACAGCGAGTACCCTGCCAGTGATACGACGATCACCAGCCGCATCATCACGAGCAGCCTGCTCATTGCGATTCGGTACATCTTGCCCATGCTCCTCGAACTACATGCAAAGCAGATCGATTTCAATTGCGACTCATCTGTCGTCGATGTTCGCGTCCTTTATGTGGCACGGAACCGCCCGTCCCGTTCAGTCCTGGTGTTCTCAGCCATGAGCGGCCGCTGCGTCGTGCTGATATTCGCCACGTTACAGATCCTCGGCGGACCGCTTCCGGCGCGGGAACACCATCCGGTCGACTGTCTCGTCACGGACGACGAGCGTGTGCCAGATCGCCGCGGCGAGATGCAGCGCCACCATCGCCAGGATGATCTTCGACCCGACGACGTGGTACGGCGCGATCTCGAACCAGAAGTAGCTCGCGACAAATCCCATGCAGGCCTGTCCGATGATTGCGGCGTAGAAGGCGTGATGAAGCGTCGCGGCGGCTCGCCCGGTCCATGTGCCGGGCGCGCCGGTCTCGGGCGGGTGAAGGACACGAAGAGCCAGCCGCAGGCCCATCAGCAGGCCAATCGCCATTCCCGCGTAGTCGTGGAGCTGGTGCTGGACGACGTCCCAAGGCGATGGCGTCATCCCCATGTGGACGGCGTGGTGGGTTCTCTCGATGCTGCCGCCCGTCAGATACTGGACCGGCACCAGGAGGGCGATCAGCCAGTGAAGTCCTATCTGGGCTAGCGAATAACCAGGTTTCATCGATTTTTCCGAGCGCGAGGCGCAGACTAGCCGGCGATCGTTAATGCTTCCTCATCGGCCGTTGCCAAAACGCAAGGCCGCCACAGATCACTGGTACTGTGGAACATTGCCGCTGCCGCACAGTTCGGCGCCGGAAGGGAACCCAGCCTTATGAGACCTGAAAGCATCTTCCGGTACGCTCAGCTTTTGGTCGTCGCTCTCCTGGTGGCGGCGAATCCTTTCGGCATGGCCGCGGTGCCGAGCACCTTTCAAAACCAGCACTGTGCCGTCGTGGGGGAGCGTGATCACCATGCGCGGCATGCCTACGTCCCGCAAGCCGGGTGCTGTTCGGCGATGCACTGCTGTCCGATCCTTCCGGAACTTGCCAAGGTCGCGGCTCCGCGCTTTGAACCGGGGAAGCATGAAGCGACGCAGTCCGTCGACAGGCCGCTCCTGCTGATCCGTGCGATCGATCCGCCGCCCCGATTTCAGGCGGGCTGACACGGACCAAACAATCAAACAGATTTCGGAGATCGAAACATGAAGACGTTCACCAAGCTTGCCTTGTGCTCGGCAGTCGCCGCCTCCTTCGCAATCCTGCTGTCGGGCGCTTCCGCCCAGTCGACGATGGCCTATCCGGAGAAATGCAAGTCCGAAAGCATGAAGACCGACATGTCGAAGATGGACATGTCGGGCGGCATGCCGATGGGCGACATGACCGAGTACCAGAAGGCGTCGATGGACGGCATGAAGGACATGCACATGAACATGATGCAGGGGATGATGAAGAAGGACGCCGATGTCTCCTTCGTCTGCGGGATGATCGCCCACCACATGGGCGCGATCAGCATGTCGGAGGTCGAACTGAAGTACGGCGACAATGATGAGGCCAAGCAAATGGCCCAAAAGGTCATCGAAGCGCAGAAAAAGGAGATCGAAGAGATGTCCAAGTGGGTGGACAAGGAAGCCAAATAGGAGATTGAGCCATGCATCAGATGTCGACCGAGATGAAAGCCTGCATCAACAACTGCCTCGCCTGCTACAGCGAATGCCTGTCGATGGCCATGGGCCACTGCCTGGAACTGGGCGGCGAACATACCAAGCCTTCGCACTTCAAGCTGATGATGGCCTGCGCGGAGATCTGCCGGACCTCTGCGCACTTCATGCTGATCGGCTCGGAGCACCACAAGCATGTCTGCCGGGAATGCGCAGAAATCTGCGGCCAGTGCGCCGAAGACTGCGAGCGGGTGGGCGACATGCAAAGCTGCGTCGACGCCTGCCGCCGCTGCGCCGATAGCTGCAGCAAGATGGCCGCGTGATCGGGGAGGGCGGTCTCCGTCCGCCCTCTTCCTGCCCAGATGAGAACGGATATCCGGTAAAGCCGCGGATATCCGAAAGCAATTGGCATGGCTCGGTTTGGAACGCAGCGTTTATGAAACAGACCGCTTACATGAAGAAGGTTGGACTGCTCTCCATCGTGGGAGCAGTCCTGATGGCGGGGGTTCCGTCGCCAGCCGCGGAGGACCTCGTCTCCCGTCGACAGGCGGACATGAAGGCCATGGCCGCCGCGGCGAAGACGATCTCCGGCATGTTCAAGGATCCGGCGGCCTATAAGGCCAGCGAGTTCAAATGGGCGGCCGACACCATCCGTGACAAGTCCGGGAGCGTTCTCTCCGCACATTTCGCCTCCGAGGCCGCCAATCTGCAGTCGAAGGCCGGGCCGCATTCGAAGGCCAGGCCGAACATCCTCGAAGAGCGCGATCGGTTCGACCGTATCGCCAACGACCTGCGCGACTACGCCGTCGCACTGGATGCCGCCGCGCAGAACAACCCCGGGCCGATGACTGCCAGTATGCGCATGAAGCCCGGAGAGGCCATGGGCGGCGGTCCTTTCGGCACTCATGTCCGCAACGAGCAGGAGCTGCTGGCTATGCCGGCGGAACACGCGTTCCACCTCATGCTCCAGGCCTGCGCGACCTGCCACGCCAGGTTCAGGATGGAATAAGGGCGATCATGCGGGACCGGGAATGGCTCGCCTTGTTCAAGCGCCCGACCTTTCAAGCACGGCGTCATTCGCTTCAAACAGCCATGTTCGACGCTGCCGACATCACTTCCCGAGGGGCGGGACCGCCGAACATATGGCGGCCATCCTCCTCGACTTCCGTGAAACACCAGCGCACGACGCCATCTCGATCGAGCAGGAATTCGCCGACGAGTTGGCCGTGGCCGGTGGCGATCATCTGCTTGTCATCCTCGGTAAACTCATAGCCGTCCGCCTTGTCGAGGAAATCCGACGCCGCCATCGGGTCCATAGGCGCTGGAAGCTCGCCCGGCATGTCGATGCGCATCGACATCACCGTGTTCATGCTGACTTTGCGCGGCCACTCATTCTCATCTTCGGTGAACTGCAGATTCGGCAGGCCGAAGGCCCTGTGCGATACCCGTTCCGGGTCCGAGGCCGCCAGCAGATTGGGAAGCGGATGGTAGCGGAAATAAAGGCGGGCGCGCTCGATCGGCGTGTTGACGACGGTCAGGCTATCGATGCCCTTCTCCTGCAATGCGCCGGTGAGTTCGGCCATGGCGGCGATTTGCCGGCGGCAGAAGGGGCAATGTAATCCGCGGAACAACCCGACGAGCACCGGCTTTTGGCCGCGAAAATCGTCGATGGCGACCTTGCCCTGGCGGGTGATCGCATCCAGCACCACGTTCGGCGCGCGATCTCCCGGCTGCAATGGTCTTGCGGCGTGGTTCTCCTGCATGTTTCGTTCCTCCCTTTATGTTTTTGAATCGATTTGCCAAATCGATCTCCGCGATCATTGCAACGAGGACAGGTCAGTCGAGAAACGGCAAGACGACGAGCGTGCCTGGATCGAGGTTGTGGCGGATGCACACATCCTGCGCCAGCGTGAAATACCGTTCCGCCTCGTCCATGTCGTCATGCTCAAGGCTGAGTGTCGCCAAGCCATCATAGCACGGAAAGAGCAGTTGCGGTTCATCAATTTCCTTCGCAACCTCAAGGGCTTCCTCGTAATACTTATGAGCTAGCTTCGGCTGCCCGTGGCACTGATGAATCTGGCCCAGCACGATCAGCGGCACGGAGAGATGGTCGCGTTGATCAAGCGCCCGGTCGATTTCGACGGCCTTCTCCGCCGCCGGTACACCCTCGGCGGCGCAGCGATCGGTGAAGGTACAGCATGCAACCGCGAGGTTGGCGAGAAGGCGCGCCTGGAAGCTGAGATCGCCGATACGGGTCGCAACCTCCAGACCGCGCCGGCAGATTCTGATGGCGTTGGCAGGATCGACAATCGTGTAGAGAACACCGAGATTGGAATAGGCGCGACAGGCGGCACTTTGCAGATCTGCCTTTTCGGCAACCGAGAGGCTGCGCTCCACTTCCTGTACGGCCTCGCGGCGACGTCCGAGTCGCGCAAAGGCCGCACCCTTGGTATTCAGCGCCTCCGCCATCGCTCGCGCTGTCTCCCGTCCGGCCTCGGTCGTCCCGTCGATCGGCAGCGTCTGCAGGCATTGCAGCGCCTGCGTCGCCCACTCGGCGGCAGCGGCCTGATCCCCCATGCGGAAAGCCAGATGGCCGCGCTCCTGCAGGACATGGGCACGTTCGACCGGCGCATCGATCGTTGCGATCATCACTTCGGCTTCGGCCAAATGTGTCTCCGCTAGATCGCGGCGTCCTGCATCGAGATGCAAACGGCCGATCTTGCGCAATATCCTCGCCGCGGCGATAGGATCGTCTTTGGTGCGGTGGATCGCCAGCGCTCGCTGATAATGGTTCAAGGCGGCGTCGCGCAGGCCCGCCGGGCCGCAGAGATCGGCAAGACGCTCCAACAGCGCCAATTGCTCCGATGTCACCTCCGCCTCATTCGCGAAGGCCGCAAGGGCCTGACGGTAGAGGCGCATTGCGTCGTCATTGGCGTAGGCCTTGCGCGCCAGATCGCCCGCCGCCATCAGATAGGTAGCGCCCTTGGCCTTTTCGGTGGTCATGCTGAAGTGATGGCCGAGCTGCGCCAGATGCTCGGGCCGGTCGGGCGCCGCACCATATTGACGTTCCAGAACCCGGCCGATCCGTTGATGAAGCTCCATGCGCCGTTGCAGCAGGAGATTGTGATAGATGACGTCATGCATCAGTGTCTGGCTGAAGCGATAGCCCGGCGGCCCGCCGGCATCCGGCCCACGCAATTCCTCTATGATATTCGCATCGCAGAGATGATCCAATGCGGCATCGATGGCGGCTGGGTCGGTGGCGATGGTGCGGAGCAGGGCGGTATCGAATTTCGGGCCGACCACCGCCGCTTCTTGCGCCAGCCGTCTGATCTCCTGTGGCAGACGATCGACGCGGGCAAGCAACAGGGCTTGCAGGTTCACCGGTATATCGACATCCGTGTCTTCCGCTGCGACATGCCAGCGCTGGCCGTCATTGTGCAACGTGCCCATGTCGATCAGCACCCGAAGGATTTCTTCGATGAAAAGCGGATTGCCGCCGGCGCGGTCGAGGATGCGCTTGCGCATCGTCGCCGGCAACTTGGCATAGCTCTCGCCAAAAAATGCAGCAAGCAGCTTCTGCCCGTCGGCCGCAAGGAGTGGGGCAAGACGCTGCACGGTGACGCTGACACGATTGGAGTCCAGTGGGTCGGTCTGCGATGTCGGCCGGTAGACCGCAAGCAGCATCAACCGGCTGCGCTCCAGCCGGTCCATCATGAAGCGAAGCACTTCCAGCGAGGCAGCGTCCGCCCAGTGCAGATCCTCGATGACAAGCAGCAGGGGACCTTGCGCCAGCCGCCGCTCGAAGACGGTGCGGACGGCATAGAAGATCTGCCGCCGCAGCTGCTCCGGCTCGATGTGCCGCAACGCGCCATCGGGATCGCCGAGGCCGAGGACATGCAGAAAGAGCGGCAAAAGTCCCTCGACCTCCTCCTGCGTCAGATCGAGCGCGCGGAACCCCGTTGCCAGCAACTGCCGCGCCCTGTCGAGATCGTCTCGCTCGCCGATGCCATAGGCGCTGCGCACGACCGCGCCGAGCGTTCCATAGGATTGTTCGCCGAGGGGAGAGCAGGTCGCTTTGCGGATGGCGAGGCCTTGGAAACGGGCGGCATTGCTGGCTATCGCGACGAATTCATTGACCAGCCGCGACTTGCCGATGCCCGCTTCGCCGATCAGTCGGACAAGCTGCGCAGCACCACCGCAGGCAAGATCGAGGCATGTCAGCAACCGCGACATTTCCGCATCCCGTCCGATCATCGGCGCCTGAAGGCCGAGACTCTCGAGCCCGCGCGCCGTATGCGGCGCTTCCGACAGCCCCGTCAGCCGATGGACAAGGACGTTTCCGCTTTTGCCGCGCAACGCCTGCGCACCGAGACTCTCGAAGGCAAAGGCATGGCGGGTGAGGCGATAGGTCAGCGGCCCGACAAGGATATCGTTTTCGCCGGCCATGGATTGCAGCCGTTGGGCGGTGTTCACGGTGTCGCCGGTCACCGAATAGGATTTTGCACTGACCGCGCCGAAGCCGCCAGTGACGACAGGGCCGCTATTGATGCCGATATGCAGACGCAGCGGCACGCCGGCGCGGGCGTGCCAGCGCTCGCCGACCTGTGTCGCCCGACCGATCATATCGAGTGCGGCACCGAGCGCCCGGACCGGATCGTCCTCATGAGCGACCGGCGCGCCGAACAGCGCCAGTAGCGCATCGCCGACGAACTTGTCGACGAAGCCGCCATAAGCCTCGACCGCCTGGGTCATCTCTTCGAACAATTCGTTCTGCAGCACCCGCATGACTTCGGGGTCGATCTGCTCGCTCAGCGTCGTGAAGCCGCAGAGATCGGCGAAGAGCACGGTTACCGGCCGCCGGTCGGCGTCGCCCTCCGATTTAGACAGTGCCGTCTCGATCTTAGGCTTCGTTGCGGGTTGGACTTTACCGGAAATCGGCGCGCCACATTGGGGGCAGAAGGCAAAATCGGGCTGACAGGGATTGCCGCAGGCGGCGCAGGAAAGCGGCTGCCTTGCGCCGCATCGCGGACAGAAAGCAAAACCGCTTTGAATATCGAAACCGCAGCCGGCACACTCCATCGCATGCGTCTCACGAAAGCCCAAACTGTTACGGCTATTTCAGCCGCAATCAGCGGGCCTCAAAACAGGGACAAGCATGAACCTGCTGTCCCAGGCCCGCAAGCGCTAAACAAGCGGCGGACCGACGATGATGATCTTGTTCAAATGATGCCTGAGAAAGCCAGGCTGCCGAGCGGGTTCGAAAGACCATATCGCAATCCAATTCTTTGTGATGAATATTGACAATATATGCTACGCTTCCCACGATAGAAGAGGAGCAAAAGGGTAAGCCGATGGCATCAGGCAGCATTCATGTGAAGGTCAGCGGCGCGCTGCAAGACCACATTCAACAGCAGATCGGTGACGACGGTCTCTATGAGAATGCGAGCGAGTACATTCGCGCCCTGATCCGACGCGATTTGCAAACGCGCGACGAGGCATGGGATGGCCTGCAAAAGGAACTTGCACCTGCGATGCGTGCCGACGACAGCGAGTTTGTCGCCGTTTCCGCTGAAGACGTTATCCGCCGCAACAAGCGCCGCTGAGCATGGCAGCTTATCGGTTTTATCCACGCGCTGACGCCGCGCAAGACAAGATTTGGCGCGACACTTTCGAGGCGTGGGGAGAAAAGCAGGCAGATGCGTACATTCTCGGGCTGCATGTTTATTTGCAGCGTTTATGCGAAGATCGGCTGATCTGGCGACAGCTTCCGCAACGTCTGGCGGTTCCCGCAGACATCAGGCGTCGGGCCTATTTCAGCCGCTATGAGCATCACTACCTGTTCTTTCGTGAGCTTGAGAACGGTGATCTCGGCGTCATGAGCATTCTTCACGAACGGATGGATTTACCGGTGCGGCTTAAAGAGGACTTGGCCGCGCTTTCAAACAAAGGGTCATGACACAGGATCTTTGATCGGAGGGCGGGTATCTGGAATTTCTCGGGCAGCAATTCGGCGTGTCTGCGGGCTGGAGAAAATCGATCCCATCGAACGGTACAAAGACATGATCGAGACGCCAGTCTCGATCATGAGGTCCTTGGCCAGCATCGACGATGACTGCGGTTCGCAGGATCGCACGGCTTGCTTTTGGCGTGTTCGATCACCGGCCCTTACTGCCGAAGGGTGCCGGCGAACCTCGCAACCCGGCAGTGAAGGAGCACTGGCCGGTCCGCGTCGATCATCTCCTCGATCCTGGCGTCGAGTTCGCTCGGGCTCTCGCAACGAAGGCCGACGCCGCCATAGGCTTCCGCGAGCTTGGTGAAATCGGGCAGTGAGGCCGAATAAGAGCGCGCTCGACTGTTGCCATCCGGCATGGGATCCCATTCTTGCGCCATGCCCGGATGCTCATCGCTCAAGACGAAAATCTTGATCGGCGCTTGATGCTGTATGGCCGTCGACAGCTCTTTCATCGTCGTTTGCACCGACGCGTCGCCGGCAATGTCGATGACAAGGCGCCCGGGATGTGCGAGTTGCGCGCCCAGCGCGGCAGGAAGGCCGAAGCCCATCGTCCCCAATCCCCCCGAGGTAATCCAGCGATTGGGTTTGTCGAAGCCGAAGAACTGCGCCACCGACATCTGCTGACCGATCTCCGTGGCGATGATGGGGTCGTGCGGCTTTGTCAGTGCATGCAGGCGCTCCAGGGCATGTTGCGGCATGATTGCATGGTCCAGCCGCCGGTAGGAAAACGAATGGTAGGTTCGCCAATGATCGATCTGCAACCACCACGCCCGCAACCGCTTCTGGTCGGGCATAATGGAGAGCAACCGCCAGGCATGGATCATATCCGCCAGCACATGCGCGGCGTCGCCTTGAATGCCGATATCGACGGGAACGCGTTTGTTGATCGACGAGGCATCTATATCGATCTGGATCTTCTTTGAACGAGGCGAAAACTCATGGACGCGCGAGATCGCAAGATCGTCAAACCGCGCGCCGATGGCGACCATCAGATCGCAATCGCCAATTGCCATATTGGCTTCGTGCGATCCGTCCTGTCCGGCGACCCGTAGCCAGTTCGGCCCGGTAGCCGGATAGGCCCCAAGCCCCATGATGGTGGAAGTTACGGGAAAGCCGGTGAGGTCGACGAACTCACGCAACAATCTGGACGCCTCCGGTCCGGCGTTGATGATGCCGCCGCCGGTATAGATGATGGGCCGTCGGGCTTCGGCCATCAATGCGACAGCTGCCCGGATCGCGTTCTGATCGCCATGCATTGCCGGCTGATAGCTCGGCAGCGGAGCTACCTTGTCAGGTGCGACGTAGGTTCCGCTGGCAAACAGCACGTCCTTCGGCATGTCGACGAGAACAGGGCCGGGCCGACCGGCCGCCGCGATCCGGAAAGCCAGGTGGATCGTTTTGGCCAGATCGTTGACGTGTTTGACCAGGAAATTGTGCTTCGTGCAGGGACGAGTGATGCCGACCGTATCGCATTCCTGAAAAGCATCCGTGCCGATCAGACTAGTCGGCACCTGGCCAGCGAGGCAGACGATCGGAATGGAGTCCATAAGGGCATTCTGCAGTGCGGTAACCGCATTTGTAACGCCCGGTCCCGATGTCACCAGCATGACGCCAACTCTTCCGGTCGAGCGGGCATAGCCTTCGGCCGCGTGTCCGGCGCCTTGTTCATGGCGTACCAGGAAATGTTTGATGTCCTCCTGTTGGAAGACTTCGTCATAGATCGGCAGCACCGCTGCGCCGGGGTAACCGAAAATGTGTTCGACACTATTGTCGCGCAGCGCTTGCAGAACGATCTCGCCGCCGTTCATGCGACGATCAGAAGGGTTAAGGGAAGAGTTGGCTTTCTCGCCGGTCATATCTGGGTTCCGTCGTGAGTGAGGTGATGGGTGCGACGGGGCATAAAAAAAGGCCCCGTCAGGGACCAGTTTTCGGCGCATGGGTGGCTATTGCCGGACGATCAGACCGTCCTGCCCATGCGCGATATCACCACTACGAGAACCATTGCGATTTTCATGGGCGCTAGAGCTAGCTCCAAATCTACACGTCGTCAACGTCGTCTCTGCGCAGATCGTATCTGTGGTTGGGATAATTTGAGATCGGGGGTTCGGTCAGTGACGACGCAAGGGCAGGGCGATCCGTTCGCCAGCCTATCGACCAAAGGCAAGCTCTGCCCGTTCTATCGCTGGGGAAGCGATTTCGACCACTTCCTCCAATGTGCGCCGGTCAGGGGTTCCGAGCGAGTTGGGCTCCACTCAGTGGATGAGTGGCCCGGCGCGAACGCTATGGCGACGTATATGCGCCATCGAGGATCTGCCGCGCCTCGGCCCGCGGCGCGGCGACGGAATGACGCTTGACGAGCGAGCATTCGAGCTTCGCAATGGGATAGCGCTTGCCGGGCGTATTTTCCGGGTTGAGATGTTCGATTGCCCATTGCCCCATGGCAAGATGTGGAAGGACCGACGTCGTCAGAGGGGGTACGAGATGTCGCGCAATTTCTTCGTCGTCATAACCCACCACCGACATGTCCTGGGGAATGCGAAGCCCTGCGTCCTTGAGCGCTTCGTAACACCCGATGGCAGTGCGGTCGTTCTGGCAGAAGATCGCGGTGGGCGGCTCTTTCAGAGCAAGCAGTTTCATCGTGGAGGCATAGCCGGCACCGGCCGACCAGTCGCCTTCAATAACCAATTCCGGATCGAAAGGTATATCGGCGGTCGCTAGCGCGCGGCGATATCCCGTCAGCCGGTCCTGCGCCGCCTGCATCCAGATTTCGCCGGTGATCGTCGCGATACGATGGTGTCCGTGCATGATCAGATGGCGGGTGGAGCTCTGCCCCCCCGCGATCTCGCTCGGCACCACGGCGGGAAAGGCATGGTCCGCCGTATAACAGTTCAGCAGGACCGTCGGGATATTAAGCTTGCGGACATAGGAAGGAAGCTCCACCTGGCGGGTATAGATTGTCATATATATGAGCGCCGATATGCCTCCGCTCGTCAACGCCTCGATTGCTTTCGGCTCCATCACGGGATCACTGAGCGTTTGGGCTACCAGAAGGACATTGCCGGCGTTCCAGGAGGCTTGCCGCGCGCCTTCGATCGCAACGATCGCTTCCGGGCTGGTGGCCAGTTGATCCACGGCGAAACCGATGACGTTGTCCAGTCCCGAATAAGAGGCCTTCGTCGTATAGGTCTTCTCCATATAGCCGAGCGCGCGCGCCGCCTCCAATACGCGATCACGCGTCTGCTGTGAGATGCGGGTGCCGGGTGTGTCGTTGAGGACGAAGGAGACGGCCGCCTGCGAGCAGCCAGCCGCCGCCGCGATGTCCATCATCGTCACGCGCACAGGCTTATTTTCGGTCTTGGGCTTTCGCATTCGTGGAAACTGTCTCTGCTTGGGATAACCGTTCAGGGTTGTTGATCGTCGTTTTTGCTAATATATTAGCATCTATCTGAAAGCGCTGGCAATTGCATGAATTGTTGCAACACTATCGATTGTTGGCAATGCCAGTACAAAATTACCATCCCAGCCATTGCCCGATGAAATGTTTTGATCTGCATTGATAATACTATTTACTAATTAAATTTCTTGTATACCGTCAGGGAGCGATCGGAACCTATGCCACTCGTCGCTTTGCGACGGCCCTGGGAGGGGGCGCGCATCCGGCCGGCCGTAAATCGGAAACGGGCCCGTGCAACTGCGGCCCCTCGGGAGGTGTATTATGAAACAGCTGAAACGCAATGCAGCCTTGTTTTTCGCCGGGTTGATGCTGAGCGCGGCGCCGATTGCCGTATCGCATGCTGCCGACAAGCCGACACTCGCATTTGTCGTCAACGGTGCATCCGACTTCTGGAAAGCCGCAGAGGCGGGCGTGAAGAAGGCGCAGGGCGAGATGCCCGACTACCAGATGGAGCTGAAGTACCCTGAGCAGGCATCTGTCGCCGTTCAGCAACGGCTTATGGAAGACTTGGTCAGTGCCGGCGTCAAGGGGATCATGGTTTCCGCAGTCGATCCCAAGACCCAGACGGACGGCTTGAACAAGATCGGATCGCAGACTGCTCTCTTCACCACAGATAGCGACGCGCCGCAGACCAACCGCGTCGCCTATATCGGCTCATCGAATATCGACGCCGGCATGCAGGCCGCCGAAATCGCCAAGAAAGCGATGCCGGACGGCGGCAAATGCATCGGCTTCGTTGGCCTGCTCGGCGCCGACAATGCCAAGGAACGCATCCAGGGCATGAAGGACGGCCTGAAGGGCACGAAGATCGAGCTGACAGATGTACGCGGCGACGATATCGACCAGACCCGCGCAAAGAAGAACGTCGAGGACGCGCTGGTGGCCAGCCCCGACGTCACCTGCATGGTCGGTTTCTACTCCTACAATACGCCGCGCATCTATGAGGCGTTGCGCGACGCCGGCAAACTCGGCCAGATCACCGTCGTCGGCTTTGATGACGATCCGATCACGCTCGGCGGCGTCAAGGAAGGCACGGTCGCAGCGACCGTCGTGCAACAGCCGTTCGAATGGGCCTATCAGGGCATGATGCTGATGGCGGCCTACCTCAAGGGCGACAAGTCAGGCGTTCCTAGCAACGGCTTGATCATCATACCGACGGTAATCATCGGCAAGGATGACGTTGACAAATATGCCGCCAGCCTGAAGGCCATGGCTGGAAAATAACTCTCCGTCGCGGCGGCGGCACTCGCCGCTGCCGCGAGGGACGTCCCATGCCGACAGCATTAGCAGCTATGGACAGGCGATGAACCACAGCTCCGACTTCCCGTCACCGGACGCGCTTGCAACGCCGTTCCTTTCGCTTTCCGGCGTTGGCAAGACCTATCCGGGCGTCGTTGCGCTTGAGGGCCTGTCGATCGACATCATACCGGGCGAGGTCATCGGCCTCGTCGGCGAGAACGGAGCTGGAAAATCGACGTTGATGAAGATTCTCGGCGGCGTGATAGCACCCGACCGAGGCGCGATTCTGCTCGACGGAGCAGAGCTTCGTTTCCTCACTGTGGAATCGAGCATCGCATCCGGCATCGCCTTCGTTCACCAAGAACTCAATCTCTTTGAGAATCTCGACGTTGCTGCCAATATCTTCCTGGGCCGCGAGCCGCTGAAGGCCGGACCTTTCAAGCTCGTCGATCGCAATCGGCTGCGAGACATGGTGAAGCCGCTCTTGAAGCGGGTAGGGGCTCATTTTTCCGCCGACACACCCGTGGCATCGCTTTCCCTTGCCGAGCAGCAGATGGTGGAAATCGCCAAGGCGCTGTCCATCAACGCCAGGCTCGTCATCTTCGATGAACCCACGTCCAGCCTGCCGCTGGCCGAAACCGAGCGTCTCCTGAGCATTATCAAATCACTGAAAGCCGATGGCATCAGTGTGGTTTTCATTTCGCATCGCCTCCACGAGGTTGAGCGCGTCGCAGACCGGGTCGTAGTCCTGCGCGACGGCACGCTTGTGGGCACGCTTGCCAAGAAAGACATCGGTCACGACCAGATGGTCAAGCTGATGATCGGCCGGGTGCTTGCGGCCCGGACCGCAAAACCGCAGCGCTCGCCCGGCTCGGTTGCGCTGAAGGCTAGCGGCGTGCGCACCGAGGCCTATCCCGGCCGTCCCGTTGATCTGGAAATCCGGTATGGAGAAATCATGGGACTTGCAGGGCTCGTGGGGTCGGGCCGCACCGAGCTTGCAAGGGTACTCTTCGGCATTGACCGTAGCTACGGCGGAGCCATTCTGCAGGACGGGCGGCAAATTGCGATCAGGTCTGCCCGGGACGCCGTTGCTCGTGGCATTTTCCTGGTACCGGAGGATCGCAAGCGCAACGGCATTCTTCTTGATTTCCCGATCGCCCAGAACATAACCCTTGCCGATCTCCCCAAGCTCTCCAGCCGCTTCATGCTTTCTGCCGAGCGGGAGAGGGCGGCGGCCGAAAAACAACGCGTTCGCCTCGGTATCAAGGCGCCTTCCGTTTCGTCGCGAACCGGCACTCTGTCCGGCGGCAACCAGCAGAAGGTGGTGCTTGCCAAATGGTTGTCGATGAGCCCGAAGGTGATGATCTTCGACGAGCCGACACGCGGCATCGATATCGGCGCGAAGAATGAGATCTACGGCCTGATGCGAGCGCTTGCCGATGCCGGCGTCGCAGTCCTGATGATCTCCAGCGACATGGAAGAGGTGATCGGCGTTTCCGACCGCATCGCCGTCATGCACGAGGGCCAGATCGCCGGCATTTTGGAAGAGGACGAAATCAGCCAGGAAAGCGTCCTTTTGCTTGCCGTCGGCAAAAGGGTAAAATAGCGGCTGCGGCCAATAGAAATAAGTATCGGGGATGGATTTCGAATGATCAAAAAAGATCTAGGACTGCTGCTTTTGATCGTCGTCGTCGGCATCGTCGTCGCCATCATCAACCCGCGTTTCCTGCTGCCGATCAACCTGGCCAACACTGCCAACCTGATCGGCCTGTTCGGCATCCTGTCGATCGGCCAAGCCTTTGTCATCATCACCGGCGGTATCGAGCTTTCCGTGGGTTCGCTCGTCGCACTTCTCGGCGTGCTGTTCGTCGATTTCATCGCGGTCCAGGATATGTCATGGATGCTGGCGCTGCCGCTCATTCTCGCGCTCGGCGCCGTCATCGGTGCCGTCCACGGCTGGCTGATCACCCGGCTCAACCTGCAACCCTTCGTCGTCACCCTCTGCGGCCTCCTGATCTATCGTGGGGCAGCGCGCTTCTATACGGCCGACGGAACGGCGGGCTTTGCTTTCGGCCAAAATTTCCCTGACCTCGAATTCCTGACCGCGGGACGGTTTTACGGCGTTCCCAACACCTTCACCGCACTCGTCATCATTGCCGTGGTCATGTGGGTCATGCTGCATCGCTCTGTCTTCGGGCGTTATCTTTACGCGATCGGGAAGAACGAGGAGGCGGCCCGCTATTCCGGTATCCGTACCGGCCGCATGGTGATGTCGGCCTATGTCATCTGCGGGCTGCTGACGGCGCTATCGGCAATTTATTTCGCCATGTACACGCGCTCGATCTCGCCGGCGAGCCATGGCCAGTTCTACGAACTCTACGCGATTGCCGCTGCCGTGCTCGGCGGCTTTTCGCTCCGCGGCGGCGAGGGATCGATCGTCGGCGTCGTGCTGGGAACGGTCCTGCTCCAGGAGTTGCAGAATCTCGTGAATCTCCTTGGTATACCCTCGTCGCTGAATTTCGCTGTCATGGGTGGCGTGATCCTCATCGGCGTCCTGATCGACCAACAATGGCACGCGATCCGCGCAAAGCGCCGCCTCGTCTTCGCCGCCCGACAGACCGAATCCCGTCTTTCGAAGGAAGGCAGTTTGCCAGCGGTTGCCAATCAGGACTAGGTCAGTGGATGGCGGCCATGCGTGTCGTGACCTTGCCCCGTTGAAATAATCCGATTTGCAAGATCAGATCGAGCGGGTGAGGGGCACTGCCGCTTTCACGGACATGAATCCGTGATCGGCCGCAAAGGAAAAGGCCTTTTTTTATGAGCGATAACGGACAAAAAATGCGAAGATATCTACTTAGCTTGATAAAAATCCTTATGATAAATGAGAAGAAATATGGATTTTATGCCATTCTATCCGGGCTTTTAATTTCCTTATTTGCGTGGATTCCTCTTGTAATTGTGGCGACAACTTTGACCTCTGAGTTCGCAATTGGGCCAGTGCTTGCGAATTTGTGTGTCATTCTTGTATTTTCGCCTGTTGTTATATTATTTTATGTTTCATTTGCTTTGTTAGTTGATGAGGTTTCCGGATATTTAACGAGGCGAACCGTGATTGGAAAAGAACATGGTTCTCTTAAACGCAAAATTCGGCAGATAGTGGGGTCGGAAAGAGATGCGTAAAGCAGACGGCAAAAGCAGAAACGGAACATCGTCACCTGCCAGGAAGCGATGAACGCCCGCGACGGCCGCTGGCTCATGACGGCCGGCCTCGTCCTTGTCCGCCAGAAGCCCGGCTCCGCCAAGGGCGTCATGTTCCTGACGATCGAGGACGAAACCGGCCCGGCGAATGTCGTCGTCTGGCCATCGCTTTTGGAAAAGAGACGCTGCGCTGTGCTCGGCTCGTCGATGATCGCGATCAACGGAAAGATTCAACGAGAAGGCGACGTCGTTCATCTGGTCGCTCAGCAGTTCTTCGATCTGAGCGGTGACCTATCGGGTTTGGCGGATCGCGGCATCGCGCCGGCCGAGTGGCTGGAAAACCCGCTTCTTGCGCTCGCGTCGCGAGACTCAGATGCCGGCCTCGGTCATCCATTGCCGCAGCGTCTCCTTGGCGACCGAGATCTAATGCGGCTCGATCAGCTTCTCGCGCGCCAGCGCCGGACCGAAATCCAGATAGCGTTCGCGGATGAGATCCAGCGCCGCATTGCGAAACTCCTCGCTATGGCGCCGATTGCTCGGCTGCGATCGCTTCTTGGAAACAAGGCCGGCTGGACCATCCAGGTCATAGGCCTGCAGCAGCCGATGGACCTGACTTCGACTGAGGTCGAGCAGTTCGGCAGCCTGGACAACGCTCAGGCGTTCGTCACGGATCTTCTGGATGACTTCGAGGCGATGCAACTCTTTCTGCGACATGGTGATCATAAAGGACATGACGACTCCGACCGCTCATGGTCTCGACCAGGCTGAAGATCGTCATCCTTGCTCCCGACGTTGGCTTTGACCAGTGCGTCGAGAGGCGAGACTGTCGCATCTCTAACTGGCCCAACTGTCGCATTACTAAATAGCCCTTACATACATATACCGCATAAGATAGATTATGGAACCACCGAATGCCTTTTGATTACAATGTCATACCTTCGTCATCCATCTCATGCACCCACTCTTTTAAAATCGGCCTGCTCGAATTTGCATCTTGACGATCCAGCACATCGACGAGTTCATCTGCGGACGTGCCCTCATGGAACAGCTGATCCCAGCCAGCAGACTCTTTCGAAACCCGTGTCTCGGACGACGCCCACTTGGTGACAACGTCCGGATCAGACTGTTGGGCATTGACGGGATTCGACGGAAAGCTCGCCGTTGCTACTCCTCAAGTGTCGGGATGGCTTTCGATGGTCTTTGCAGCTCCGAGGCGGCAGCGGTTGCCGCTGCATCGGCGGGACCGCCGGAAACATGGACGGTCGGCGTTGCAAACTGGATGCCTTTTTCTGCGAATGTCTTCTTGAGCATGGCGAGCGCCTTTCGGCGAACGCCGAACTGTTCGCCGGGTTTCGTCATGAACTTCAGCCGTATCTGCACACCATAATCCGCCATCTGCTCGATCCCCTGCATTTTCAAGGGCTCGATGATGTTGGGGCCGAGTTCGGCATCCTCCAGAAGCTCAACGCCGATGCGTTTAATGGTCTTACGGACCTCCTCAAGGTCGCTGTCATAATTCAGGGTGAGCGTGATGATGTCGATGACCCAGTCACGGCTGAGGTTTTGCACCGCTCCGAGTTCGCCGAAGGGAACGATGGTGACCGGACCGCGGTGATGGCGCAAGCGGATCGATCGCAGCGAGAAACCTTCGACCGTGCCTTTATATTTCGCCGCCTGGATGTATTCGCCGATGCGAAAGGCATCGTCGAACAGATAAAAGACGCCAGAGATGATGTCCTTGACGAGTGTTTGCGCACCGAAACCGACGGCTATACCGACGACGCCAGCGCCCGCCAGCAGTGGTCCGATCTGGATGCCAACGGCATCCAGGATCATCAGGAAGCCGACAGCGCCGATCGCCAGGAACAGCACATTGCGAAGAATGGGAAGGAGGGTATTCAACCGCTGACGCCGGCGCGAATCGGCTCCCTCGTGATGTCCCCCCTGCTCGCTTCGCGACGCCACCGCCATCTGGCTGTCGATCAGCGTACTTGCGAGCTTCCAGATAACGTCGGTCACCAGTAGCACGATAACAATGCGGATTCCTGCGCGGATCAAACGCGTGGCCACCGTTTCGGCTGCGGCGAGATCACTGAGATTGACATACCACGCGCGGGCAATGAGCAGCGCGGCGACCACAATGAGGCCGTTCCGCAGCGTTTGCATGATGACAACAGACCATCCGACGATAGCCGGATCTTCCACCGCCTGCTGGTCGCCGGATTGTATAATGCGACGAATGATATCATGAGCCACCGAAACGGTAAGCGGCAGCAGCGTGATGACGACCACTGTCCAGAATGCACCGCGGAGCCCGGATACCCATAGCAGCCACGATAGCAGGATGCTCGCGCTGAAGCCGACACAGACCAGCCGGCTCACGGGCGGCCCGTCGGAACGAAAATGCCGCAGCCAGATCATAACCATCAAAGCGATTGAAACGACGCCAAGCCAGGCTGCGGTAAAGAGGTCGACCAAGATCGGTGAAGCCCCGATCGTCCCGATCACTTCGATGGTGGCCCAGCCAGCCGCCAGCACTGCGACGATGCCGAGGAGCCAGTAGTACCAGAACCAGGCAAGCGAGGTGACAAGCGTCAGAAGCCGCATATGCGGCAGGCGGGCGCCTGGCGCGATGACAATGCGGCCCACAAGCACGCCAAGGCGCACCATCAGCGCGGCTGATAGCAGAATGAGCGCGATATCGCGAAACACGGCAGGCCATGGAAAGAGGATAAACGCGCCGAGGCTTCCGATCAGGTAACCGACCAAGGCGAGAAGACCCATGGAAAGCCGGGCGGCGTGGAGCTTGATCCGCTGCCGGATGGTGTCGGCAGGCGCGTTCAGCACAAAATGGAGCAGCCCTCGCCCCGACCACCAGGCAAGGCGCTGGGCAACGAACCCGCCTGCGACGAAGAGCACGACTGCCAAGATCAGCCCGACAGGTTCGATACGATCATCCGTTTGGAAGACCCGGATCGCCGACTGGATCTGCCCGGGCAGGGTCGGAACGGCATCGACGAGTGTGAGCAACCTCTGGCGCAAATCCTGTAGTGACGTGGCAATCGACGTCGGTGCAGCCTCTTGCGTGACTGCTACCGGCTGCGCCGGTTGCTGATTGCCGGGGACGATCCGATTGACCAGCGCTCGTCCGGAATCATCATTCGGCAATTCGATAATAACCCGGATTGGCGCCAAGGAATTGGTCGACTCAGCCGCCGAGGCGGGGTTTGCGCTCGCGAGCAGAAGCGTTGAAAATACCAGCGTCAGGAATGCGCACACTCTGCGGAGGCGATGACGGTCGTCGATGATGCGCATGTGGCCGTGGTCCCCGCGATGGTGTCGTCGCTTTTGCTGGGTTTGTCGAAACTTCGGACTTTGTGAAGCGTTGCACGACCAACGTCAATCGACGAACCGGTCTCGGGGACGCAGACTGCGAACCAAAGGCTAGAGCATGACGCCGAAAAGTGTGAGCGGTTTTCGGACGACATCATGCTCTAACTATATAATGTAGAACAGGATTCAGATTTTAGGCCGACCCGGCCTAAAATCATCCTGTTCTAGGCGGCGTCAAGACCGCAAGCTTCTGAAGGCCTCCCTGATCTCCTGACAGAAGAGTTCAGGCTCCTCCCAGGCAGCGAAGTGACCGCCCTATGCTCTAATCAAGCAGCTTGCGTATGGCCATGATCCCTTTTGCAGCATCCGACCAGGATTGACGCCAGATCAACACGCCGACGCTGAGGATGGTCGCAACAGCGAAGGGCATTGGCCCGAGAAACCAGAAAGCGGCCGCGAAGGTGAAGTAATAAGACCGGACGCCGACGCTGAACGATCGAAGTGCAGGGTTCAAAACCAGGGTCAGGGCGTTCGTCCAGCCGGCAATGTCCCTCTCCTCATCGCGGGATGGGCTGGCCCCGATCGCCGCCAGGCAATAGTTGATCTGCCGGACCGCCCAGATGAAATCGGATAGGCCCCGCAGCAGCGTCGCCATGATCAGGAGGACCTTGCACTGGAAAAAGCACGCGGGGTCCTGAGCCGCAAACATCGTGATCAGGCCACCCGATCCATAGTTCGGCTCCATGAACAGCGCGCCGCTCAGCCCGACGATGACGATGAGATTGGCGGAGCCGAAGAAGGACGCCGAATTGATCGTGTGCCCAAGGATCGCGGCGTCGCCGATGAAGTTATTGTCTCGCGTCAGGACCTCCCGCATCCAGGCGGCGCGAATGCGCACCATATCAACGGAAAGGCTGTCGTTCTTCCTCGGCCACCCCGCTGCCATCAAAGGCTCGACCGCCACCCAGACGAGAAGGAAGAAGACGATCGCCGCGACGTTCAGAAAATCCATGGTGCCCCTGAACTCAAACTGGATTTTCCTGAACAGTACTTCGAGGTGACGGCAGCTCCAAGCGTCTATCGCCGCCCTGCACTTCAGATCGACAGGCCTATATTCGGTCGTCCCATGGTCCGTCGTGCACTGCCGCGAGGTAACGGGACATCGTCGAAGCCCGAAGCCGAATGTGCTCGATCGCCTGCTGCGGCGTCACAGCCAGGAAACCGACATGGTCGCGTGGGCGCAGCTGAACGAAGGCGTCCAGATCGCAATCCAGCACCGTGGCGATCTTGGGATATCCTCCGGTCGTCTGGTGGTCGGCCAGCAGAATGGTGGGAACACCGTCTCCGGCCACCTGCACCGAACCCCGCACGATCGCTTCCGATGGCATGTCCAGCGCGACGCTTGGCGCAAGCGACGGACCTTGGAGGCGTACGCCCATGCGGTCATAGGCGTCGCTCAGGCGGAAAGGCGACGAAAGGAAATTCGACAAGGTTTCTTTCGAGAAGAACCGATCCTGCGGACCGACCACCACACGCAGCTCGGATCGCGGTCTTGCAATGACCGGACATGTGATCGGACCATGTCGATCATCCCGCACGTCCGGATCGCCTATAGTGAGCGTCTGTCCGGCTGTAAGGCGCCCGCCGCCGAGGCCGGAGAGGCTGTGCGTCGACATGCTGCCCAGCCAGGTCTTCGCCTCGATATGACCGGCGAAGGCCAGATACGTCCAGCTTCCCCAGTGTCCCGGACGGATCGCCAGCCGCTCCCCGGCCCTCAAGGTGGCGACCATCCATGCGCCGCGCTTGTCGCCGGAATGCTCTACGATGAAGCCTCCTCCGGCGACGGCGAATGTAACGTCCCCCGACAGGCCGTCGAGAACCAGGCCGCCCATGGAGATTTCGATTGCCGGCTGACCGGCAGGATTGCCGACGGCGGCGTTGGCGGCTGCAAACGAGGTCCTGTCCATCGGACCGGAGGCCGGAACGCCATACCGCATCAATCCGTGACGTCCTTCGTCCTGGATAGCGACGTGAGGACCCGCGAAGTTGATCGCAAGGACAGCTTCGCTCATGCTGGGCTCCTCGCGTCGAATTCGGCCCTCGACATGCGGCGGAAACGCACCGCGTCGCCGACGTCGAAAAGGAACGGACGGTCGTTGGACGCAGCGTCGAGGATCTTCGTCGGCGAGCGGCCGATGATCCACCAGCCGGTCGGCATGGTGAGCGTGCTCACCAGGCACTGCGGGCCGGCGATCAGCACGCTTCCGGCGGCGATGCCGCGAATAGGCGCCGGCTTCCTCGGCTGCTGAATGGCTTTGGGCACGCCTGCGAGGTAAGCGTATCCTGGAGCGAAGCCGTACATGAAGACGCTGTAGTCGCCGGAGAGATGGGCGGATATAACGTCTTCTGGCGACAATCCGCTTGCCTCGGCGACCGCGGCAAGATCGGGCGCAAGATCAGGATCGTAGCAGACTTCGATTTCGCGCATCGCTCCAATCGTCTCTGGAACCTCAGCCGTCAGAAGGCCGACAATGGCCGCTTCCGTCGTCCGGTGATCGGCCACGAGCGGATCGAAGCATACGAGAATGCTGGCATAGGCCGGAACGGCTTCGACGAATCCTTCAAAAGGTGCGGCCTTCAAGGCGGCATCCAGCTTGACGACCTGATCGTGGATCCGCTTATCGATGGTCGCGCCGAATTCGACGAGCACCGCGTGGCCGCCCACGGGACGGTAGTTCGGAACGCTGCCGGACGCTGCGGACGGGTCCTGTGACAAATCAGCCGGCGCCTTCGATCAGAATGAAATCCGCATCCGCTGCCCGCGCGCAGGTCCCATAGGCGTCAGAATCGGTGACGGTAACCTGGGCGATAAGATAGCCTTTGGCCATCACCTGTTTTCCTTTGTCGGCTGGAGGAATGGTGCCACCTCGATGCCTGCCTTTTGCAATTCCTGGCGCACGTGGACGGCCATGGCGAGCGCTCCTGGGCTGTCCCCGTGAACGCAGATCGAGTGCGCATCGAGAGTGATCGGAACGCCGTCGACCGTCGGCATGAGGCCGCTGGACAGATACTCGATCAATCTCGAAGCTGCCTCCACGGGATCATCGATCATCGCTCCCGGCAAGTTGCGCGGAACGAGCCGACCCGTGGAGAGGTAGCCGCGGTCGGCAAAAATCTCGCTGAAGACGGTCATCCCGGTATCGCGGGCCGCATGTTCAAGCTCTGTCCCAGAGATCGCCAGTATGGCAAGTTCCGGCGACACCGCTCGGGTCGCACGGATGATGGCGTCGGCGACCGGCCGTTCGTCGGCCGCCCAATTGGCGAGTGCCCCGTGCGCCTTGATGTAACGGACTCGGGCGCCTGCCAGAGCTGCAGCTCCCATCAACGCCCCTATCTGGGTCGCCACAAGCTGCTCCACTTCCCGGATGCTCAACGGGATCAGGCGGCGTCCGAAACCTTCGCGATCTGCAAAGCCCGGATGAGCACCGGCGACGACACCCCGCTCGCTTGCAAGTCCAAGCGTCTCCACCATGGTCGCCGGATCTCCTGCGTGGCCGCCACATGCGATGTTCGCACTGGTGACGACGTCAAGGATCGCCTTGTCGTCGCCCATGCGCCAAGGTCCAAACGCCTCCCCCAGATCAGAATTGAGATCGATTTTCGTCATGATTCCCGTCAACCCTTCGCGCCGGTCGTCAGCTTCGTCGCATTGTGGAACGTCGAAGCCGAGGTGGAGCACACCTTTGCCCTGCGCGTCAAGAAAACGACGGCTGCTGGGCTGCTCATGGCGAGCTTATGTGGCGGTCTCGGGCCGCCTTTCGCGCGGGGCTTCGGTGGCAAGCTTACCATTGATCCGGCACAGATCGAATCCATCAGACGTGGGTTACTGCCAGGCGAAGAATCCTTAAATCGATTCCGATTTGAGGAATTATGCAGTAAGATCGGCGGCGTAATCGTCGAGCACGTCGTATTCTCTCAAGAGTCAGGTGACTTGATCGACCAGCAGCAGTGGCGCGCGCAGAATGTGGATGTGGAATGAACCTTGTCGACAGCACCGGCACGTCGGAATTTTCCGTTGCCGAAGAGCCTGGCATCTTCACTTGGGAATTGGCGACCGACAAGGTTTATGCGGATTCGGCGCTGGCAAACCTCTTTGGGCTTGATCCGGAACAGACCCTCACGGGGCTGCCGGTCATACGATACCTCGACCGGATTCACCCGGACGACAAGCCATCTGTGGCCAAGGCGATTTCAGAATCGGTGATCACAGGAAATCCGTATCGCTGTGATTATCGTGTATTTGATCGAAGCGGGCAAATAGTGGCGGTGGCTGCCTTCGGCCGCTGCTTCAGGGATGAAGCCGGAAACCCGTCGCAATATGCGGGCATCGTATTTCCGACGAATGATCACGTCCAGCAGGACGAATTATCTGCTCACTGCAGGGCGGCACTGAAAATTGCGCGGTCATCCGGCCTGCAGGCGACGGCCGATGCGCTTGAAGCGATTCTCAAGGAGCTTGCCAAGCCGATGCCATCGGACACCGTGCAGGTTCATTGATTCCTTCGGCGCACTGGTAGCTCTCAAAGCATGTCACGCTGAAGGGCGGCGTTGGCAATCAGGCTCTCACGTCCGTCACTGCCGTCTCACCTCCTGGATATGACCGGCAAATCCTGCAAGCAGCACGCCGAGCGGAAGACGCCGAACCAGCCTGGCTGCAATGAAGGTTGCACCGATCGCCGCGGCAAGTTTAAGCCAGGGATAGTCGCCGAGCTGGACATGGGCGCTTGCATCGACCGATGTCGCCTTGGCTTTAAGCGCCGCTTCTGCATCCTCGCGCAGCACGCCTATGCGGGCATTCAGCAGCCTGACTTCATGCTGCAGGGCGTTCAGGCTCTCGTCGGCCTTTTCACGAGGGGTCTGCTCTGTGGCATCGGCAAAGGGCGGATCGCCTTCCTCGATCAGTTCGTCGGGGTCAGGCGTAAGGCCGTGGCGGTTGATGGACGATTGCATCGACATGTCCTCGAATAGGTGAGCGAAGGAATTAAGGCCCGGCATTGCAGCCGGGCCTCCTGATATCAATGGTCGCGCCGGAAACCCTGGCGCTGGTGAGATCCGCCTTGCGATTGAGTTTGGGATTGGCCTTGGGATTGGCGATTGGTTTCGTCCGTTGACGTGGTGCCAGGGTCGGGGAAGGTATAGGCACGCACCTTGGCACTTCCATGCGCGGTGTCCCGCATTGCCACCGGGCGCGCATCGTCGAATGCGCTCTCGGACACGGCGAGGTCTTCCGAGGCTTTGCCGCCATGCGCCGATCCGGCAAAGCCGGTATTGGACGCGCCTTGCTGTCTGTCCTCCAACGACCAGAGATCTGCCCGCTCATCCATGTCGATGCTGCCTTCGTCGTCCAGAATATCGTGGACGGTCTCATAAAGTGCGTCATCGATATCATTGACCTGGACGAGGAAGCCGCCTCGCCGCAGCCCTTCTGCATAGACCGCACGATCCTCATCGGGGAAGAAGAAGTCTGCCAGCGCGTCGAAGAAGCCGCTGCGGTCGTCGCTCATGACGCCGGCATTTTTTCTGTCCGCCTCATATCCGGGCATCAGCCTTATTCTCGCAACCGGCACGCCCGCATCTTCAAGACGCGAGACGGCGGATTCGGCCTCCGATCGGCTGTCGAAGAATGCAGCAAGACTGCTGCCCCCCATCGGGCCTGAAAAGGCTGGGTTGGTATCGTTGTAAATGCTGCCCATTTGGCTCTCCTCTCGGTGTGCAGATCCAGCCGCCAATCCGAAGTCTGGCCAACCTCTGGCCGAAGTCTGGCTGACGTCTGGTTTCCTGACTTGAAGAACCGGTGGCTGAGTTGAATGTTCCACGGGAATTGCGATGCTCTGCCATGTCGCCTGCGGTTCCATAACGTCGTCTGCCATCAGATGCGCAGAGCCACAAATTGCGCCGGCTGCGAAATCCCTCAGCGGTTGACGTCAAACCTTCGAAACGCTAGCACGGCTTTGACGCACTGGGGACAATTCATATGGATATCTTTACGGCAGCCGGTCTGACGGCTTTGCTGCAGGTCATCGCTATCGACCTCGTTCTCGCCGGCGACAACGCCGTGGTTATCGGCCTTGCCGCTGCCGGCCTGGAGGCCACGCAACGCCGCAAGGCGATCATCGTCGGCATTTTGGCCGCGACCGTACTGCGTATTCTCTTTGCCAGCGTTGCAGTCTATCTGCTGGCGATCGTCGGTCTGCTACTGGCCGGCGGCCTGCTGCTGCTCTGGGTCTGCTGGAAGATGTGGCGTGAGCTTCGCGCCGGTCACGGCGAGAACCACGAAGCGGCGGGTGCCGAAGGCGCGCCGAGAAAGACCTTCTTGCAGGCGGCGACCCAGATCGTCATCGCCGACGTCTCGATGTCGCTCGACAACGTTCTGGCCGTTGCGGGGGCAGCGCGCGAACATCCGAGCGTGCTGGTCATCGGTCTTGCCCTGTCGATCGCGCTGATGGGCATCGCCGCAAACCTGATCGCCCGCTTGCTCAACAACCATCGCTGGATCGCCTATGTCGGTCTGCTGATCATCCTCTATGTCTCGCTCGACATGATCCACCGCGGCGCCGTCGAGGTTCTGCCTTATATGCAGTGACCCTGCACTCAGTGCCGGGGCTCAGGCCCTGGCTCTGCCCTCGATCTCGAAGCTCATCTGGTCATACGCCGGCACCACATGATCCGGCGTCTCAGCCATTACCGCGTCGTAATCGAGCGGCGTGTGCATATGGGTGAGGATCGCCTGTTTCGGCTTCAGCCGGCCAATCCAGTCGAGCGACTGTTCCAGCGACAGATGGCTCGGATGATAGCTATATTGCAGCGCGTCGATGATCAGCACCTCGAGATCTTTAAGCTTCTCGACAGTTTGCGGCGGGAAGTCACTGATATCGCTGCAATAAGCCACATCGCCGATACGGAAGCCGAGAGAGTGGATATCCCCGTGCTGCTGGATATGCGGATGAAACGGGATCGTGCCTCCGGGGCCGTGGATTTCCAGGGGTTCATCGAGATTTTCGATGACGATCGGCAGCACGATCGGCGGATAATTGCTGCCCGGCGGCGTCTCCAAACAATAGCCGAAGGCTTCCCGCAGCCTGTCCATCGTAAATTGGTCGGCAAAGATCGGCACCCGGCGGCGCGTATTGTGAAAATAGCCGCGCAAATCGTCGATGCCATGAATATGGTCGGCGTGCGGATGGGTGTAGAGCACCGCATCGACATGATCGACGCCTGCCTTGATCATTTGCTCGCGGAAATCCGGTCCGGTGTCGATGACGACGGTGGTCACTCCGCCATCCGGTGCGAATTGCTGCACCATGAAGGCGGCGCGCGTGCGCCGGTTCTTCGGGTTGTCGGGATTGCAGGCGCCCCAGTCGCCGGTGATGCGCGGCACGCCCGGTGACGACGAACAGCCGAGAATGGTGAAACGCCGCCGGTAGAGCACGCCGCTAGATCCTCGGCATCTTCGAGAACAGGCGGAAAGCGTTCTCCGTCGTAATCCGCGCGACCTCTTCATAGGAAAGGCCGATCGTATCGGCCAGCACCTCGGCCGTGTTAACGACATAGGACGGCTCATTGCGCTTGCCGCGCCAGCGCTTCGGCGCCAGATAGGGCGCGTCCGTTTCCACAAGCAGCCGCTCATGCGGGACCGTCTTGGCGATCTCTCGCAGCCCTTCCGATTTCGGGAAGGTCAAAATGCCGGAGAAGGAGATATATCCGCCGAGCGCCACGCCGATCTTGGCAAGTTCGGGGCCTGCCGAGAAGCAGTGCAGGATAAACGGGAAGGCCCCCTTCCCGCTTTCCTCGGTCAGGATCTCAGCCATGTCCTCGTCGGCGCTGCGGCTGTGGATGACGAGCGGCAGCTGAGTCTCGCGCGCTGCCGCAATATGGCGCCGAAAGCCGGTCTGCTGGTCCTCAGGCTTTTGCGTGTCATAGAAATAGTCGAGACCGGCCTCGCCGATCGCCACCACCTTCTGATGGGCATTGGCGAGTCGCACCAGCTCTTCCGTCTGGATTTCCAGTTCTTCGTCGGCATTGTTCGGATGCGTGCCCACGGAGCAAAATACCGAGGGATATTTCTCCGTGATGGCAAGCAGCGTCTCGAGCTTGCGCACCCGCGTCGAGATCGTCACCATCTGTGCAACACCAGCCGAATGCGCACGCGCGACGATCTCGTCCCGCTCCGCCTCGAAGTCGGCGAAATCAAGATGGCAATGCGTATCGATCAGCACGGCCTCAAGCCTCCGGAGCCACGTAGCGCGGGAAGACCGGCGTCGGCGCTTCGAGGGCCGTTCCGGCAACCAGACGGCCGGCTTCGCCGAGGGCGGCAAAATCGCGCTTGTCTGCAGCTGCCGCGACAAGATCGAGCAGCTTGGCCGAGGATTCAGGCATGAAGGGCTGAAGCAGGATGGCGATCTGGCGCACGACTTCGGCGGTCACGTAAAGCACCGTGCCCATACGCTCCGGATCGGTCTTTTTCAGCGCCCACGGCGCCTGGCCGGCGAAATAACGATCGGTCTCGGAAACGACCGAAATGATCGAGGCGAGCGCCCGGTGGATCTGCTGCTTGCCCATGTCCTCGCGGGTCGAGGCGTGCAGCGCGTCGACCTCAGCCAGCATCGCTCTGTCCTCGTCGCTGAGCGCGCCGCATTGCGGGATCTTGCCGTCGCAATTCTTGACGATCATCGACAGCGACCGGCTGGCGAGATTGCCGATGCCGTTGGCGAGGTCGGAGTTGATGCGGGTGCCGATCGCCTCTTCGCTATAGCTGCCGTCCTGGCCGAAGGAGACTTCGCGCAGGAAGAAGTAACGCACCTGGTCGAGGCCGAAATGGTTCACCAGATTGACCGGGTCGACGACGTTGCCGAGCGACTTCGACATCTTCTCGCCCTTGTTGAGCAGGAAGCCGTGGGCAAAGACCCGCTTTGGCAGCGGCAGCTTCGCCGACATCAGAAAGGCCGGCCAGTAGACGGCGTGGAAGCGGATGATGTCCTTGCCGATGACGTGCACGTCGGCCGGCCAGTATTTCGCCCGCGGGCCGTTCCTGTCCTCGATATAGCCGGTCGCGGTGATGTAGTTGGTCAGCGCGTCGACCCAGACATACATCACATGGGCGGGATCGTTCGGCACCTTGATGCCCCAATCGAAGGTCGTGCGCGAGACCGAGAGGTCCTTGAGACCCGACTTGACGAAGGAGATCACCTCGTTGCGGCGCTCGGCCGGGCCGATGAAATCGGGGTTTTCCTCGTAATGCGCAAGCAGCTTCTCCTGATATTCGGAGAGCTTGAAGAAATAGCTTGCCTCTTCCACCCACTCGACAGCCGTGCCCTGCGGCCCGTAGCGCACGCCGTCGGCGCGCAGCTCCGTCTCGTTTTCCTGGTAATAGGCCTCGTCACGCACCGAATACCAGCCGGCATAGCTGTCCTTGTAGATGTCGCCATTGTCGGCCATCATCTTCCAGATATTGCGCGACGTTTCGTGATGACGCTCCTGCGTGGTGCGGATGAAATCATCGTTAGAAGCGTTGAGGAGCGTCGCCATCGCCTGGAATTCGCCGGAGTTGCGGTCGGCGAGCGCCTGCGCTGTGATGCCCTCGGCGCGCGCCGTCTGCTGCATCTTCTGGCCGTGTTCGTCGGTGCCGGTCAGGAAAAACACATCCTTGCCGTCGAGGCGCTGGTAACGCGCCATCGCATCGGTCGCGATCAGCTCATAGGCATGACCGATATGCGGCTTGCCATTGGGGTAGGAAATCGCGGTGGTGATGTAGAAGGGTGTCTTGTCTGTCATGGCGGCCAATGTCCGGCTAACTCTATAAAAATGGTCAGCCGCTCTTAGCGCATGTCACCGTCAAGCGAAACCTCAACTTTCCAGTTGCCGATGTTTTCCGGGACGACGGGGGCATGAACTTGACTCAGCTTCTCACCCAATCTACCCGTCATGAGACAGAGGGCGGGACAAGAACGAAGTGCCAGTTTTCATTTGCCGGGTTTGTGGTGGCCGCGCGCCGTCAGGGGCGCTTGTTTGACATTCGAGCCGCTCTATTCGCTGTCAGGTCTGTTCGTGGGCGCGCTCGTCGGCATCACCGGCGTTGGTGGCGGTTCGCTGATGACGCCCCTGCTGGTGCTGCTCTTCGGCGTCCATCCCGCCACCGCCGTTGGCACCGATCTTCTTTATGCGGCGATCACCAAGACGGCAGGTACGGCCGTTCACGGCATGCACGGGCGCGTCAACTGGAAGATCGTCGGCAGCCTCGCAGCCGGCAGCCTGCCGGCCGCCCTGCTGATGTTGTGGCTGCTGGCCGGCGTCGATCGCAAAAGCATCGGCGTGACCAATACCATCACCACCGCGCTCGGCTGGCTTCTGGTCATGACCGCGATCATGCTGGTCTTCCGTGGCCCGATCCTCGAATTGGCGCGCCGCGCCATCGGCGATCGCACGCCGCCGAAGCCGACGACCATCCTCGTCCTCACCGTCGTTCTCGGATCCGTTCTCGGCGTCCTCGTCACCTTGACCTCGGTCGGCGCCGGCGCGTTGGGGGTGACGATCCTGCTGATCCTTTATCCCAGGCTCGATGTGCGCGAGATCGTCGGTTCCGATATCGTCCATGCGGTACCGCTGACCTTGATCGGCGGCACGGGCTATTGGCTGATCGGCGAGATCGACTGGCCGATGCTGCTTGCCCTGTTGATCGGCTCCATCCCCGGCATCATCATCGGAAGCCTTCTGGCGCCGAGGCTGCACGAACGCACCATCCGCATCGTCCTTGCCGCCACCCTTGCCGTCGTCGCATTAAAGCTGCTGACCGGCTGACGATGCATGTCGCCCAAAAGTGTGCAGCGGTTTTGGGATAACGACATGCATAAATCAGAGAATTAAAGCGCTTTCGCGCTTTAAACGCCCGGCTGCTTGATATCGGCGAGAATGCTGATGATCGTCTGCTTGCGGTCGAGATTGTAGCCATCTGAAATGGTGAGCCGCTCGGTGATCTCGGAATAGAGCCGCGCCAGCCGCTCTGCCGCGGCGATCTGCCCCGCGCCTGCCGCCGCGCGCGCGCGGTTCATGATGTCGTCGCCGACATGGCTGACGAAGAAATCGAAGATCGTGTCGCTTTCCCGACCCGAAAGTGCGTCGGCCAGCCGATGCATCGCCTTGCGAGCCGTCGGCCCTTCGGCGGCAAGCATCTCGTCATAGGCGGCGATGATGTCGCCGCCGCCATAGTTCAACAGTTTCAGCGCCTCGCCGACGCTGCCTTTGGCGGCCGAAAGCACCGTTCCGCCCTCGCCTGATATGCCGAGATGGGCAAGGGCCGCGACGAGTGCTTCGTCGGCAAGCGGCGCCAGTTTCAGCGGCAGGCACCGCGAGCGGATCGTCGGCAGCAGCCGTCCCGGCGCGTGCGAGAGCACCAGGAACAGCGCCCGCTTCGGCGGTTCTTCCAGGATCTTCAGGATGGCGTTGGCTGCATTGCGGTTCATGTCGTCGGCAGGATCAATGATGACGATCCGCCAGTTGCCGGTGCCAGACGTCTGCGAGAAGAACTTGCCGGCGCGGCGCACCTCGTCGACGGTGATTGCCGATTTCACCTTGCCGGTCTTTTCGTCTACCGGCCGGGCAAGGTGCAGCAGGTTATGCGAGGCCCCGGAGGCGATCTGCCGGCTGACGGGAGAGGCAGGATCGGGATCGCCGATCATCTCCGCCGCTGTCTCGGGATCGGGATGCGAGAGCACGTGATTGGCGAAACGGAAGGCGAGCGTCGCCTTGCCGATGCCTTCCGGCCCCTCGATCAGGATGGCGTGATGGCCCTTGCCGGACCGGTAGGACTGCGCAAGGAACGCCTCCGCCTCTTCATGGCCGAACAGTCTGGTATTTTCCCCCGGCCAGATGGCGCCGTCGAGGAGTCCGGGCCTTTCCTCACTCATGATGGGCGGCTTCCGGCATTCGCAAACGGCCTGCGGGCGACAGCAGCTGTTTGACGATAGCCAGGATCTCGGCGGCGATCGCCTCCTCCGTCTGCATGGCGTTGACCACGTGGCAGCGCTCGGGCTCGCGGGCGGCGATATCGAGAAAGGCCTCGCGCCGTTTCTCGTGCGTTTCAAGCCGCTCTTTTTCGAAGCGATCGGGACCGTCAGCGGCAGCGCGCTTCTGCGCCCGCTCCAGCCCGACCCTGGCGGGGATATCGAGGATCACGGTACAATCCGGCATGACGCCGTTGATGGCGATACGCTGCAGCGTCTCGATGAAATCGGGCTCGAGATTGCCGGTGATGCCCTGGTAAACGCGGGAGGAATCCATGAAGCGGTCGCAGAGCACGACCTTGCCTGATGCAAGGGCTGGCCGGATCACCTCTTCGACATGGTCGTTGCGTGCCGCCGCAAAGAGGATCGCCTCCATCCGCGTGCCGAAGGCCTCGGCAGCGCCCGACAGCAGCACGTGGCGCACGGCCTCGGCACCCGGCGAACCGCCGGGTTCGCGCGTCACCAGCACGTCGTGACCTTCGCCCTTCAGCGCCTCGGCGAGGCGACGGATTTGCGTGGATTTCCCAGCGCCTTCCCCGCCTTCAAACGTAACGAATAATCCCGCACCGGATGACAATGACAACTTCCCGCATTCCAGGCGCCGCACGCGCCCCGCTCCTTCTATCTATCCGAAGATATCATGGAGGAAAACCTTTCGCCGCGGCGACATATTCACCTTTCCCGGCAAATTGCATTGGAAACCGAATGTTCAGCCGGGCGCGGACTTGTCCCAGAGCCAGGAGAAGAACAGCGATTCGCCGAGTTCCAGCATGGCGTCGACCGCCCGGCTGCTGAGCGAGCCCTCGCCGACTGCCTGCACCGTATAAAGCGGCACCTCCCTGAGCAGCCGGCTGCCGGCGAAAATCCTCAGCGTGCCCGCCTGGGTATCCGGCATGACCGGCGCCGTCAGCGGCCAGTGATAGATGATGCGCGCCGACAGCCGGTCGGGATTGCTGATCGGAATATAGACGCTGACCGGCGCCTTGGCGACGAGATCGACGGTGCGCGACGTGCCACCATAGACGCTGGCGGCACCGATCACTTCCTTCTCGGCGAAGATCTGCCGGTTCTCGAAGGCCGTCAGTCCCCACTCGAGCACCCGCTTGGTCTCCTCCGTCCGCTCCTTGTCGGAGGCGATGCCTGCGAGTGCCAGAAACAGCCGCCTGCCGTCGCGCTCGACCGAAGCGACGATCGAATAGCCCTCGCCCTCGGTAAAACCGGTTGCCAGCCCGTCGGCGCCGAGATCAAGCCCGAGCAGCGGGTTGCGGTTACGCTGGAAGATCTTGTTCCACTCGAAATCCGGTTGCGCAAAATAGGGATAGAGATTCGGATAGGATTGCTGAAGGGCGGCAGCGAGCGTCACCATCTCGCGTGCGGTCACCTTGCTCTTGCCATCGGGAAGGCCGGTGGAATTGCCGAACTCGGCCTTCTCCATGCCGAGTTCGCGGGCACGCCGCGTCATCGACGCGGCAAATTGCTGCTCGCTTCCTGCCATGCCCTCGGCGAGGATGATGCAGCTATCATTGGCGCCCTGGATGGCGACGCCCTTGATCAGGTCCTCGACGCGCACGTGTGATTTGAGGCTGGCAAACATCGTTGCCGTCCGCGACGGCGCGCCGCCCGTCCGCCAGGCATATTCGGATACGGGATATTCGGTATCGAGCGTGATCTGGCCCTTGGTCACCGCCTCGAAAACCAGATCCATCGTCATCAGCTTGGCGAGCGAAGCCGGCGAAAAGCCCTGGTCCTCGTTCTTGGCGAGAAGCACCGTGCCGGTGGCGGCCTCGATCATATAGGCCTGCGCCGCCTTGGTGGCGAAGCCGGAGGCACCGCCATCGGCTGCAAAGGCGCCGGTGGCGAACGGCATCAGGCATGCAAGCAGGCGAAGCACGGGCTTCAGCATCGCAATTTCCATTGATCGAGCGGCGTATTTCAGGAGGTTAGAACGCGAGGAAATCCGATGCAATTGCCAGTTCAGCGCGCGGCGAACTTTGCCTGATGACGCTTGGCCGCGGCAAGGATGGACTCTTGCGTCAGCCCGTCATTGCGCACCATCACCGCATCGAAGGCGAGATCGACGGTCACCGTCTTCACCTCTTCGTTCTGATAGCCGAGCGCCAGCGAATTCTCGGGCCGCTCGTAGGGCATCGGACCGATCTCCGGCAGCACGACCAACTGGTCCATCGCCTGAGCGCCATTGTTGAACGACGGCGCTGATGGCGCCACCAGAACATGGGCAGCCGGTGCCGCATTGTAGCGTGCGCTCGGCGTCGAACCGGCATAAGAGGTCGCCGACATCGGCACCGGCACGTTGGCCGGCGTCTCGTAGTCTTCCGAACTCTGCAACTGGTCGCGGGTGATCTTGCGGCTGTTGGAGGCGACCATCACGCCGGTTGCGATCTGCCCTTCCGGATTGACGCCGGGAATGCGGCTGCCCTTCGGCGAATATGAGGCCATCAGATAGGGCATGTCGTGGCCGTCCATGCGGGCGCGGCCGACATATTGCACGCGCACCTTACCGGTGCCGCTGTGCTGCAGGTCGAGCATGTCGGCCGTCTTGTTGGAAAGATCGATGATGCGGCCCTCGTGATAGGGGCCGCGATCGTTGACACGCACGATGACCGAGGAACCGCTTTCGAGATTGGTAACGCGCGCATAGCTCGGCAGCGGGAAGGTCGGATGGGCAGCGGAAAGATGCATCTGGTCGTAGACTTCGCCATTCGCCGTCAAGCGCCCGTGAAAGGCCGAACCATACCAGGAGGCGACGCCGACCTTGTTATAGGCGAAGTCTTCCTTCGGATAATACCACTTGCCCTTCACCTCGTAAGGGTTGCCGACGAGGTAGCGGCCGCCGCCCTTGGGGATGTTGTTGCCGGTGGCGACCCGCGGGCTCGCCTTGACGCCATATTCGGATTCAGAGAAATATTCTTTGCCGTGGGCTTTTTTCTTCGGCACCGCCTGCGTCGTGCCACACGCCGCAACCGTCGCACACATCGCCGAGATCGCCAGCCACCGTGCTGTCGTTGCGAAAGACGCCGCCCCGTATTCCAGTTTCATGTGCCCCACGCCGCTCAAAGATCGTTATGGTTAAGGAACCTTGCCCTATCTTGGGCCAACAACGCCTTATTCCCGCCCGCCTAATGAGGCTTTAATCTTGCTAGGTTCGTGGCAATTTTACGAACAATTTCGCGGCGATAGCGACAATTCTAATGATTATGGTTTACAAATTACTAACGCGAACCCTCCCTGCCCACCATTCCATCGCCGTAATGGGGCCAGAAATGAACGTGCCGATCCGGGGCATATGGTGAACATCCCGGCGCTTCCGAACGCCCCAACAGCTCCATATTGAAACAAGGCCTGTGCGTACTTGACGAGCGGCAGCGGGTCGGCGCGGCACCACCTTGCCTATCCCCGTGATATGACGCTATGCACTCTCGACGCCGGTTGGGGGACGTAGGAATGGGCCGAATTTTCAAAAACTT
Source organism: Rhizobium sp. LARHSG275 (assembly GCF_052871115.1). Taxonomy (NCBI): domain Bacteria; kingdom Pseudomonadati; phylum Pseudomonadota; class Alphaproteobacteria; order Hyphomicrobiales; family Rhizobiaceae; genus Rhizobium; species Rhizobium sp. LARHSG275. Next base: position 84,253 of record NZ_JBIXJN010000010.1, read on the forward strand.
GATGTTGCTGGTGGTGATGACCGGCTCATCGGCCGTCGGCGCCGCCGCGGAGGATTTCCCCGCCTATTGGCGCAAGACGATGACCAACGATCCCCAGACGAATTTTTATCTTGCTGAGGCCCTGAAACCCTTACCGAACAAGAATGCCGAAACTATCAAGGTGGTCCGGCTGTCACTGATCGCCGGCAACCTATGCCTCGGCGCCGCCGTCGATAGGAGAACAGGCGAAGCCTTTCTGCAGCGGGCCGGATATAACCGCCTTCGTGGAAAGACGTGGGACGAAGCCGTCTTCCTCGCCGACGATTGGTTCAAATATTTCAACTACCGCTCCCTCGCCCATCTCTGCGCCGGCATCGACTATATTTTCGGGCCTGAGGGAAAACTGGTGCGCAATCTGGTAAAGCCCGGCAAGGGTGAGCCGAAGGGATCCTACGATCCCCAAAATCCCTACCTGCGGCTTCCGCCCTTGCGCAAGCCGAATGGGTAAGCAGCGTCGCCGATTGGATGCGATGTAACGCAGATCGCGTGTTTGACGCTTCCTTCGGTATGGGAACGAATTGTCCGCCGCGGGCTTTGAAGGTGTAGACCTTTGGAGGATCACCATGCACGATGAAACCGTGACGCAGCTCGACAGGGTCAGCCAGCAGTTGCATGCCCGATCTCGCGCGCTTTCCCAGCCGAATAAAGACAACGACATCGCAATCCTGATGTCGGCACTCGCCGTGACGATGGAGGCGGTTCGATCTCTCGGCGAGGATATGAACCAACTCAACGGCCCGAAGGGCCTTGGATCTGACGGAAGCTAGATGTTTGATCTCATGTCTCCGGCGCAATTTGCAGAGAGCTTGCGCCGGGAACGAGATACGCGCGAAGCGCTCATCTTCAGTATGGATGGAAACGGTGGGCACACCACCTATGCCGCCGGTGAACGATACCGAATCGACTTCGCCTTTTCCAAGGCTTCGATCGTATCCTCGACGCTGAGGAGGACGGTGGTCTCCATAGAACTGAGCGCGCCTCCTGCGCCGATCGCAAGTGCGACGGCCGCCATCGATACGTTATCAGGCGCCTCCCACAGATTCCAACCATCGTGCTCGCCGAAGGCGTACCAGAACCCATGCAGCTTTCCGCCGACGGATTCCATGTAACTGCGTGCCGCCTCTCGGCGATCCTCAGGGTTTTCGATCATTCGCGCCCAGGTTTCGGGCGTGTAGCTGAAGCGTGTGAGATACATGGCCATGGCTTGTTTCCTCCGCCAGAACGATACAGTTAACGCTCAAGCCTTGGAGAACGCGAGTCATTTCCAATATGCGGAACAGGCCGCTCCGCCTGTTCCGTTTCGCAAAGAGGCGGAGACTGAGAACGTGTCTCGCGAATGAGGGACGGGATGTCGCCTTGTATTCATTGAGGACGTAATATCTACGGGAACAGCGCTAGTGGACGCCTACCGGATGGCCAGAAAGCCCATCCCATTACGAATCCGCGTATTTCTTGGCCGTAGCCCGAAGCCGGTCGCTGTAGTCATAGATCTGGTCAAGACTATCCACGATTAGCCGCTCCTCACTCTCCCCGTCGAATAGACCGACGTATTTGACCGATCGATTGAACCAAAGTCGAGCGAGCGGTTTGCGGTTATTGTTGTCGATCAAGATACCGCAGTAGGACTTTTGGTCTCGCATGATTACGCGCTTCGAAGAGATGGTATCGCGGACAATAGCCTTCACGATCATATAGCCCTCGCGTTCTTCTTCTGTCGTCACGACATCAGGCTCCTCCTCGACGGGCGTATCGATCTTCTCGATTACCTCCTCAGTGTCAGCGAGGGCACTGGAAAGCCTACTCTTTACGGTGTCCATAATGACTTCACGAAAGGCTGTCCTAACAACGCCGGTCAGCATCTCTTTGACCTGTGCGGTCATTCGGCCCTCGTAGACGCCGCCAGAAACGGTGCGCACAAAATCATCGGTCGGCTCTTCGATCAGCTTGGAGATTACCTGCTTAATACCGGAGGTGTATTTCAGGCGCTCGGCCGTCGCCAGGATCGCCGCAACATCAAATGCGGACTTCTCGAATTTTCGTAGTCCGGTGACTATGCCAGCACTGAAATCTGTCACGTCAAAAACAAAAAATTGCCTGGTGTCGAGCTTATTGGGAGCGTCGAGGTCGGTGTAAAAATTGAATGTCCGTCCATTAGTTAGAATTGCGAATTTCGCGTTGGTTACGCTGAAATATCGGTAAAGCTGATCGAGATGTTTCTTGTCGAGTGACACTGAGATCGGCTTGCATTCGATCAGGATGCGGATCTCGTTATCGATCTTGATCGCATAGTCGACCTTCTCGCCCTTTTTCCCGACGGCATCGGCGGTGAACTCCGGCACGACCTCAGTTGGATCAAAGACATCGTAGCCCAAGGACCGAAGGAAAGGCAGCACGACGGCTGTCTTTACGGCCTCTTCTGTGGCCATTGTGCTTGAATGCGATTTCACGCGCTCAGATATCGCGCGCAGGCTTTCTTCTATCGTGCTCATGATTCCCCCAACCGTTATAAAAGGAAGAGTTGCTGAACTACGAATTCCAGTCAATCCAGCATTGCGGGGCAAATGACGAATTGACATGTGCGCGATCGGGTGGCTATCGACAAAAAGCTTTCCCGCTACTGCTAGATCTCCACAAGATGCAGAAGACACGGACTTTAATGGACGAGGATTGAAAACGTTCGGTATCTTTTTGCAGCGTCAGCGCTTTATTTCAGATCCCCTGTTACAAACGACGGCAGCGAAAAGGATCGGTGTGCTTGCCCTCGCTCATTAGAGGGGGCGCCACGTCGCAGTGCACAATGGCCTCTGGAGCCAGGGATGCCGGCAAATGCTGCAGAGCAAGTTGACGCTGCTTTCAAAGCTGCTAGAAAGCCAGCCATCGAATGATTGGGTAGCAAATCGGCAGCAACGGCCGGTTCACAGACATCAACAGAATGTTGGTGTCTCGACCTTTTCAATCAGATGGAAGAGTGTCCGAGTGGTTTAAGGAACCGGTCTTGAAAACCGGCGTGCGGGAAACCGTACCGTGGGTTCGAATCCCACCTCTTCCGCCACATCACATTGAGTTTGTTGAGTAATTTCCGATTTCTGCCCGGAAACTACAGCTTATCATAACGGCAGGTTCCATCTCAGTGGCATCGCGGCGATGTGGTAGGGCTTCCGTTTTGCTGTCGCCCCGATGATCGACTGGACGGATCGGCATTGAAGCTGGAGCCCTCAGAGCGCGTGTCGTACTCCTCGTCGTCCCGTGGTTATTGCCGCCTCCCTCATCTAGCCCTAATTCAGCACCCCCTAATCCTTGCGAAAATTCACGAGGCGCATAAATTCAATCTATCAGATGGCTTTTGCTGGTGACCACGGATGTACTGGCACCGTGCTGACGCAATCAAAGAAGGGTCGGCGCGAGCATTCGCCCGGCCCTTCTTTTATGCAAGACCGTTCTGTGGCTACTGTCGATAATGCCCATCCCTGCCCGACGCCCGTTCATCTCATGGCAGCGGAACTCGTGAAGGCCGAAGGCGCGCTGTGGGGCGCCAACGTTGGTGTCCGTGGCACTGCCGACTAAAAATCGAAGTACACGGTCACACCTGACCGACGACGATAGGGGTAATCGTCTCGATAGCCGTAATAGTCGCGGCTGCCGTAATACCGCGGACGATAGCACGAGCCGTAATACCGGCAGTCGCGGTAAGCGTATCGCTGTTTCTTCCAGTGGCCATACGCATGTCCATTATCGTGGCGACGGTGTTTGATCTGCTCGACGTCGGGGGTATGTATATGTACTGCGTTCGGCACGACGATCGGCGCGGCGCTTAGCGGCAGGGCGAAAGATGCAGCCAATACCGTGGCTGCAAGTGAGGCAAAAAGCATCTTCATCGGCGCATCCTTTCTGGCTGCGATTCTGGGTTAATCCGCATTAACCTGCGATGAACATCTGCGCGCTCCAGAATAACCGCCGGCGCCGCTGGTATGGTCGGTCATTCCTTCAGGATTCATAAGCCCGACACCTTCGAATGCGTTCGCAAGTTCTGCTCCAAACACAAGAGGGGCTGGAAGGGACTGCAAAGCCCTAGTTCTTGAGTCGATCATGCCCGCCGCGAGCATCCAGGGACGGACGGCCTTCCGATTGAGAGGGGATGAAGAGGCTCGATAAGCAATCAGCCTTCGCAACGCGTCGCTTGAAAATCTCTGCATCCCCGCTTAGATCAGCCTGCGTTGCCAGGCACAGGCGTGTTGAGCAGCTGCTGCTCCCACAGGTACGCGATACCGCTACCAGCGGCATGCTGCTTGAGCACCTCCGTCAACTCTGCGGCGTGCTCGGTCCGGGCCCAGTCGCGCTGCCATTCGGACGCCAACGCCAGCCAGGTCATCATGTTCGCGCCGGCCGCGGTCATGCGCTGGATGGCGACCTCATGGGCTTCGACCGAAGTCCCTCCCGATGCGTCAGCGATAACAGTCACATCCCAGCCTTCGCCGAGCGCCTGGATCACCGGCATTGCGACGCAGACCTCGGTCCACAGGCCGGCGATGATCAGCTGCTTGCGGCCGGTCGCCTTGACTGCGTCCACGACCTTCCGATCCTCCCAGGTATTGATGAACGTCCGGTCGATCACCTCCCGGCCGGGGAACACATCGGTGATTTGCGGAAAGATCAGACCGCCCCGATCGGCGATCACGCTCGTCAGGATGGTGGGGACACCGAAGGCCTTGGCGGCCTTCGCCAGGGCGGTCGAGTTGTTGACCATTGCGTGCGGATCGTGGCTGTTCAGGTTCGCGAGCTGGTATGGCTGGTGGTCGATCAGAACGAGTACCGAATCTTCGGGGCGAAGAAGCGAAGCAAGGCCATTACGAAAGGTCATTATTACATCCCTTGCTGCCGCCCACGAGCGGCATTGGTTTTGCGGGAGACATGAGCCGGGGGCGGCGTTGCCTGGAAGCAGTATTGCCGTTCCTATTCGAGATGCGGTAGCACCCTCCTATGGCAAGCTGTGTCGCGGAAAGGGGAACGCTATATGGACATCGAAGAACTGCAGACCTTCGTCGAAGTGGCTGATGCCGGGGGTGTTTCGCCAGCTGCGCTCCGGCTCGGCGTCTCCAAGTCAATCGTCAGTCGGCGGCTCTTCCGGCTTGAAGCGGAACTTGGTGTCCAGCTTCTTGCACGGACCACCCGGGGCGCCGCTCTCACGGAAGCAGGGGCCACGTTCCGAGATTATGCCGCGAGAGTCTGCGCCGAGATCGACGTGGCCAGGGAAACGATCCTACCCGCCGGTGACCTTCGCGGCCGCTTGCGAGTTGCCGTGCCACTTTCCTTCGGCCAGAGTCACTTCGCGCCTATCCTCGCGGAAATGGCGCGCCGCCACCCCCAGCTCCACATCCATACCTGCTACAGTGATCGCTTCGTCGATCTCATCACAGAGGGTTATGATTGTGCGATCCGGGTTGGCTATCTTCAGGACTCCAACTTGATCGCAAGACGCGTCGGACCGATCTATGGGAAGCTCGTCGCGAGCCCGGACTACATCAAGGTGCATGGGTCGCCCGAGACGCCGGAGGAACTCGTCGCTCATGAGGCCCTCATGCAGGGCACCGAAGCCTGGCAACTCATGGATGGCGACAAGATCATCACGGTTCGTCCGCAGGGGCGATTTAAGGCCGACAACGGCCCTGCTCTGGTCGCTGCCGCGGCAGCAGGACTAGGGATCGCTTACCTGCCTGATTGCCTTACCCATGAATTTATAGCCTCCGGCGCGCTTGTGCCGGTCATGACGCATTATCCACCACCCCCGGCGGCTGCATATGTCATCCGCCCGCCAGGTCAGCATCCTGCACGGAAGATACGGGTCCTCACCGAATTGCTGATTGAGTATTGCGAACCGGCTCCGCACCTCGCGCCTGCTCCTTTCCGTTGACAACGAGATGATATACAGGCTGAAGCAGGACGCGACCGCCATTAACTTAAGAATGGGGTCGGGCGGCAGATTGACGTCACGTCGCTGCCACGAGATCACGTGGCCGTCCTCTGGTCGGCGTCGCGAAGACGTCCCGGTGTCGTTCCTGGCGGGGATGAAGTCTGGTGTTATCCTTGCGGGAAACAGCGCGCGTCCTCAGCGCCGTCACTCAGATAGGCAGATAAGCAGGACGCGGCCGACCTCAGTCGATGATTCGCCGGGCAGCCCTCACGAGAAGTACGCGTATATCAGGACGCCAATAGAACCCCAGAAGATAAGCGGCGTCAGTATCATCCCCGCAACGATTATTTTAGTCATAGCAAAAACTCCGAACACCTCCGCACATGGCGCAGGAAGCTATCGCATTAACCGAGAGTCGCTATGGGCATGAAGTCCGGGATGGATCGGACCTTGGTCTGAGCTGCGCTCGCGCGGGCTAGCCGAAAGCGTTCAGCCGCTCGATGAAGCGCCCCTTCTGAGCGTGGCGTTCACGGATCGAATGTAGGCGGCGGGTGAAATCGGCAGTGCCGCCATTTTGTTCGGCGATCGTCTTCAGGTCGGCGAGCAGGCTGGCGGCGTTGTCATAGCCGGAGGCGTTGCGGCGCTCGATCTCGGTCTCAATCTCGCGCCAGACTGCATCGCCCCGTTGGATGATCGCGTTGAGCCGCGCGCGGCGGGCGCGGGCCTCTTCTGCCTCCCGCTTTTTTCGTTCCGCCGCCAGCTGCTCCTTTTCCTTGCGCTCGCGGATATGGCGAATCTCGCCGGCATGGGCTTGCAGTTCCGCAACCGTGGGCGGGGCGGCGGCCGGTTTGGCTGTGGAGGCCGCAGCGAAGAAGCTGCGGGCGCTTTTCTGCAACTCGCTTGCCACATACGGATCGCCCTCGATCAGACGGACGAGCATCATCGTCTTCTCTTTGTCGGGCAAGGCGGCGACAAAGCTTTGGACGGCATCCGATGCTTTGGAGCCGGCCAATGTCGTCTCGGCCGCGCGTTCGGCGGCCGCGGCAACGAGGTCGGCATCGAGACCGAAGAATTGCGCGAAGGCTTCAAGCGCATCGGTCATCGGGCCTAGCCCCGGCAGTGGCGCCACCTCCTCCGGCCCGAGCGTCCCCGCCTGAACAGCCATCAGCCACAAGAGATAGAAAAGCCTGAGATCACCGCTCAGCACCGCCGCGCGCAATGGCGCCAGCGCCGTGAGCCAGCCCGGCCCCTCTTCCCAATCAGCGTCGGATTCCACTTCCTCGCATATTATGTCGAGGATCAGGTTTTCGCCTGAGGTCGTGAGATCGGCGCCATCGACCGCGCTGAGAAATCCGTCGAGGCGTTGCTGGTCGACAAGCCGCTTTGGCAAGCGGATCATCAGGCGCCTCGTACCCCAATTGGCGAGATAGAGGTGCAAGTCGAACCAGCGCTCCATGAGGTTGGCCGGGTCACCCTTGAAGTCGCCCCATTCGTAGGAATTGGTGAAGCTCGTGGAGGTGATCCGCGCCCGGGTCGATAGCTCCCGGAGAGAGTGGCGATCCGCGCCGCTGAGGGGGCGGTCGATCGTTTGGAATTCGTAATATTGATATTCGCTCATGGCCGTGGTGGTCGAGATTTCATCGTGGACGAAGGCGGTTCCAGTCTGCGGCGCCGTTCTGTCTTGATCAGACCGGATGCAGCACGCCGTCAGTTTCGAGGATTCGCAGAGCCTCGGCAAGCGTTACGCCGGAATGAAGCCGCCACCATTTGCCTGTGTGCCGCATCCAATAGATATCGAACCGATCGGGTCCCATGCGGTCGATGCGGGCGAAGGGAGCATCGAACTCCTCGCCGCGATTGTTCTCAAAGCCGGATCTGTAGCGCTGCATGAACCGATACCGATTTCCCGCCCACGAGCCTCTGATATCGACGACGTAGTTCCATTCGGTTGGCCGGATCTCAGGCAGGAAACGCGGCTTCAGAACAGCTCGAATGAAGGCCTCGCAGGCCGCGATAATCGCCTGCTTCTCAAGATTGTCGGCCGGAGCCGGCTTCTCGCTCCGTGTCCTGATCCATTGTCTCTTGCCCGCCATATCCTCGGCCCATTTTCATTGCTACCGAACTTTACCCTGCGAATTAGGATGGATAATAGAATAACAAACCACTGAAAAAGCGAGCAGCGACGATGAAATTAGGCTGGCAACCACGGAAATGGCTCGAGAAAAAGAGCAAGCGCGGTAACCGCGGTTACCCCATGGGCACGATCGCCTTTTATGGGCCCGACAACCGCCGCGCCAGCAAGGCCGCCGTCAGCATCATGCCGGCGCTGCATGCGGATCCCCTCGATCTGCGCCGATGGTTTGCCGAAACCGGCGATCTCAGGATGGACGAGACCGTTATCGCCGAGATCGCGGCATTCCTGCGCGAGAATGAGGTGAAATCGGTGGTGATGGCGGAAGGAATCATCGGGTGCCCCCACGAGGAGGGAATCGACTATCCGGTCGGCGAGCCCTGCCCGGAATGCTCATATTGGAAGGGGCGAAACCGCTGGACCGGCAAGCTCGAGTCCAGTTGACTTCCGGGCATCTGGTGCTCGCATGTTCATGCCGGGCGCCGATCATGCGCCTTCGGAATTGGTTCGGCGGCCCGCCTGCTTGAAGAAGGCATAGAATTTCCCTCGCCGGCGATCCCGCAATCAGTCGGCCTTCACCACCTCCTGCGGTACCTCCTCGGTGATCACCTCGAAGCGGGAAAGCGTTGCCGGGCCGAAGGCCGTCGACATGGCGACGTCGGTGGCGTCGCGGCCGGTCGCCATCAGGATCCGGCCGATGCGCGGCGTGTTGTGGCGAGCATCGACCGTATGCCAGTGACCGCCGAGAAACACCTCGAACCAGGCGCTGAAATCCATCGGATTGGGATCGATCGGAACGCCGATATCGCCGAGATAGCCCGTGCAATATCGGGCCGGGATATTCATGCATCGGCAAAGCGCGATGGCGAGATGGGCAAAGTCGCGACAGACGCCCGCCTTGTCGGTGAAGCCGCCATGCGCGGTCCTGAGGACGTCGGCCTTCAGGTAATCAAAGGTGATATGATCATGGACGAAATCGCAGATCGCCTTGACGCGCGCCCAGCCAAGCGGCGTTGACGAGAACCTGGCCCACGCGAAATCAGCAAGCCTGTCGGTGTCGCAATAGCGGCTGCCGAGCAGGAAGACCAGCACATCGTCGGGCAGGTCATTGATTGCGTGCTGGACAGCATCGTCGGGAACGATGTCGGGTTGGCCGCTGTCGTAGATCTCGAATTCCGTAGAGATCGTTGTCAGTCCCGGCGGGGCGACGATCCGGCTGCAGGCATTGCCGAACACATCGGTATAGCTCCAGGCCTCGATCGGCCGGTCGAATGTCAGGATCTGGTCGCTGAGAAGATCGGCACGACGGGAGGGGTGAATATTGAGGACGAGCAGCATCGGCGTTGGCTGCGTGCATTCGTAGCCCAGATGAAACCCTGCGCGTATCTTCATTGTGGCTTCCTTGTCGCGTCTCTGCTTTGGCAGAGGTGAGTAGGGAACGCTGATCGCGCGACCCGGTTCCCGCAAGCCCGGGACCGTCACCGCATGGCTAGCCATATGGCCTTGTGGTGACGTTCACCTGCACCGTCATGCTGTCGAAATCCTTCCCATGCCCGTCATAACTGCCGCTCAACGGGACTGCCTGGCGCGGATCGCGGGCAACGGCGACACGAATGAGATCGCGGTTGCCGACGATCCCGTTGGTCGGATCGAACTCCGTCCAGCCGGCGCCTGGAAGATAAATCTGGCACCATGCATGCGTGGAGCCGCCCCCGAGCACGGTGGAGCCGTCCCGGTCGGGAACATAAACATAGCCCGTGACGAACCGTGCCGCGAGGCCGAGGACGCGTGCGGCCTCCATCATCAGAAGCGCGAAATCCCGGCAGGTGCCGGAACGAAGCCGCAAGGTCTGGACCGGCGTCTGCGTCCCATGTTCCTGGCGCCGCGCATAGACGAAGCTTTCCCGAATGGCGTAACAGAGCGTCATCAGCAGATGCCCGGTCTCGGTTGGACGCCCAAGGCGCACGAACTGGCGCGCCCAGCGTCCGACCTCGTCGTTCGGATCTGGATAATGGCGCTGCATCGCCGGCGTCAGATCGGCAATCTCATCCTTGTCGTATGAGAATGGATAGGTCAGCGCCTCGTCATCCACCTTAAGATCCAGTGCGACCTGGGGCGTATGATCAAGCGTGATCCAGGTTTCGAAACGAAGCTCGGACGCCGGCCTCGAAATATCGACGAGCGCCACGCAATTGCCGAAAACATCGTGGATCCAGCGCACATGACTTTCCTCAGGATAGATCGTCAACGACGCTTCGATCAGCCGCTGGTCGAAACTGTCGCGCGGTCGGAACATCAAGCGATGCTCGCCGAAGCCGACCTCCCTGACGTAACGATAGGACGTGATGTGGCGGACGGTGAAAATCGTCATGAGCCGCCGTCCGGTAATCTGTTCACTTTGCTGCTCCAAGACGGCGATGCCGCCTCTCCCTTGCGGAAGCGCCCTGCCCGCTTCTCCGCTCATCCCGATTTCTTGTCATATAAGCACATCCGAAAGATTGCTATTATATCTTCACCGATCGGCGGCGGGACCGTCCAACCTTAAGAGGGCACCATGCATATCTTCTGGGACGTCCTGACACTTCTGCTGACAATCGGCTCGCTCTATGGCGGTCGCGAATACCGGATTATCCGCGCCCGTGCCCGCGCCCAAAACTGGGGCAACTTCTGATCCGATCCAATATCATTGATTCGATCCTGGCATCTCTGATTCGATTCCGAATCATGGTCGCATCGGATCGTTGCCGGTCGCAGTTACGTCGAATGACGTAAAGCCACACGATTAAGGAAGTGCTTTATTAGTGGAGGCGGAGTCTATCCGTCCATTCTCCCTGTTATCCTAAGCCCGCCTCACCCCAGGCGGGCTTTTTTATTCCGTCGCCTGCATCACTTCTTGGCGCCGGCGGAAAGCACCCGATGTGTCGCGTCGTCCATTGCGTGGCTTGCTTCCTGTCCGTCCTTCTTCAGCCCGTATGCGGTATTGCCGCAGCCCGAAAGTGTCAGCAGGCAGATGCAGGCGATGGCGATTGCAGCTTTTGACATCAAGTGTTTTCCCCGGATTGGATGGCGTTTCAGAGCATGATGCCAAAGTGTCAGCCGTTTCGGACGACATCATGCTCTAACTCTTAATTAGAACGGGATTTTAGGCTGCTGGCCTAAAATCATCCTGTTCTAAGGAAGATGACGCATTCTTCGGCAAAATCAATCCGCAGATAACAGGCGCGAACTGGCGGCATGGACCCCGCGACGCCGCAGGCGTTAATGGGAGCTATCCAAGCCGGGGTTAACGACATGGATTATCAGATTGCCTTCGCCGCAACGGTCGCAACGGCATCTTTCCTCTTCTTCATGCTGATCGTTCACCGAATCTGATTGCCCGCCGGCCGCGTGTGATCACCGGAATAGCGCCGGCCGTTTCCGGCCCGCTTGCCTACGATCCACAGAGATTGCATCTTCGGGTGCAACTGTTTCTGTAGTCAATGTCGACGAGCCGTCGCAGACCGGAAGGCCTGGAGCGCAAAGATCGCAGATGATCGTCAACTGACAAAGCAAGGCTGCAGAAGAAACGTTTCGTCACCCGAAAGTATTACAACAACCGTGAATGTATTGAATACTAATTAATTGCCAGCCTTAACTATCCGTTAACAATATTGTTGCGCTCAGTCAGCTTCCGCTTATGCTTTACGCAAAACGGGAGAGGAAAGATGTTTAGCAAAAGTTTGATTATGCCGTTCAGCTTCGCAATGCTGGCCATTGCCGGCCTATTGTTCCAGATTGCCGCCCACGCGCTGCACTCTCCGGTCACCCTGCTGCCGTGAGTCACATAAGTTGCTGAGCCTGGAAGCGATCTCAGTAACTGGGAGTGGAACTTCCTGTCGTTTCGTGCATTCTGTGACTCGTTTTGCCAGGAGGGAGATAACCATGGAAAACGCAGGCGTGGGTTGGATTGCAGCCATCATCATCGGTGGCATCGCCGGATGGCTGGCGGAAAAGGTCATGAGCAGCAGCATGGGCTTGCTCATGAACATATTGCTCGGCATCGTCGGCGCCATCGTCGCCAACTGGGTCCTGGGCCTGTTGCACATCCAGCCGCTTGCCGGTTGGCTGGGCTATCTGATCACCGGTTTCGTCGGTGCTTGCATCCTGATCGCGATCGGGCGCGTCATCCGCCGTTGAACCGGTCGCAATAGCTAGCCTCTGTGGCTTTTGCTGTCCTCGGAAATATTGAAAGCCGGGCGTTCATGACGTCCGGCTTTTCTTCATCCTGAATTCCCGTTCAGCGGCGGCTGAGCATGCCAAACACGTAGGCAATGCCTGCCGTCACCGCGAGTGCCATGAGCGGTTCTTCGCGCACCTTATCGCGCAGCCGTTCCGTCATCAGCGAAGCCTCGTCGGTCACGGCCGACTTCGCCCCCTGTCCCAGCGCCACCACGCTTTCCGTCAGGCGTGAGAGATCGTTGCGAAGGGCTGCGACCTGCGCCGACAGATCGTCTGCTGCTATGTCAGCCTTGACGCGCGCGGCGGTGGATTCGGCGGAAGCGGTTTTCAATTCTGCCATGGTCTGCTCCTGTTTCATGGGATGCCGCTTCAACGAAATGGCGGCCCGAAAGGTTCCGTCGGAGCCGATCTTTTGTTCGCCGCAACGCCGCCGCGGCGGAGCGGCCACCTTGTGCAGCTTTTCGCGCGACAAACCCTTCATTTCCTGTCGGGTTTGTTTTAAGGAACGTCGAATGTCCGCCCGCGCGCGGGTCAATGATACTGCGAGGTTTGCGTTTCTATGTTCCACATCCTGAGAAGAGCCGCTCAGACCTGGGTCGCCAAGCTGCTGATGCTTCTGCTGGTCGCGTCCTTCGGCATCTGGGGCGTCTCCCGGTCGCTGATCACGGGCAGCAACAGCACCACGGTCGTGACCGTCGGCGATCAGCATGTGGACGTCAACGAATTCCACCTCGCCTATCAGCGCCAGGTGGCAAGCGTCAGCCAGCAGTTCGGCACCCGCCTCACCCCCGAGCAGGCCCGCGCCTTCGGCATCGAGCAGCAGGTGCTCGCCCAGCTCGTCGCCGGCGCCTCGCTCGACCAACTCGCCGAAGACATGAACCTCGGCCTGTCGCAGGATCGCCTCGCCCAGCTGATTGCCGACGATCCGGCTTTCAAGGCCGTCAACGGCCAGTTCGACCGCGAACTCTTCGTCTCGCGTCTTCGCAATGCCGGCATCCGCCAGGACGATTACATCAAGGAGCGCAGCAAGGTCGCAGTCCGTAGCCAGGTCGTCGATGCCATCTCCAACGGCTTCACGGCGCCGAAGACGCTGGTCGACGCGCTGAAGCTCTATGGCGATGAAAGCCGCAGTATCGATTACCTGCTGCTCACCAACGCCAATATCGAGCCGATCAAGGCGCCCGCCGACGACGTACTGGCGACGTGGTTCGAGGGTGTCAAGCAGCGCTACCGGGCGCCCGAATACCGCAAGCTCGTCTATCTCAAGCTGCAGCCCGCCGATATCGCCGATGCCGCGACCGTCACCGACGACCAGATCCACGAAGCCTTCGACAAGAGCAAGGATACCTATCGCACGCCGGAAAGCCGCACCATCGAGCAGCTGACTTTCGCCAGCAAGGATCTTGCCACCGCCGCCGAAACGGCGCTGAAGAGCGGCACCAGCTTCGACCAGCTGGTTTCCGACCAGGGCAAGACGGCAAGCGATGTGCTGCTCGGCGAGTTCACCAAGGACAAGGTTCCCGACCAGGCCGTTGCCGATGCGGCCTTTGCAGTTTCGCGCGATGGCGGCACGACGCCTGTCGTCGATGGCTCCTTCGGCCCCGTCATCCTGCGCGTCACCAACATCAAGCCTGAAACGACGAAGAATTTCGACGAGGTGAAGGAAGATATCCGCAAACAGCTGGCGCTCTCCAACGCCTCTCAGGAAGTGATCAACGTTCACGATCGCATCGAGGATCTGCGCGCAGGCGGTTCCGCGCTCGAGGATATTGCCGGCCAGCTGAAGCTCACCGCAGTGGCCGTCGACGCCGTCGATATGACCGGCGCCGACAAGGACGGCAAGGAGGTCAAGGATCTCCCTGCCAAGCAGCAACTGCTCGGCGAAGCCTTCAAGACCGAGGTCGGCGTCGATGCGCCGCCGCTTTCGATCGGCAATGACGGCTATGTCTGGTTCAATGTCCGCGAAATCACGCCGGATCGCGAGCGCCCGGTGGCCGAGGTGCGCGAAAAAGCCATCGAGGACTGGACGGCGGAGCAGCAGAAGGCCGAACTCGCCAAAAAGGCCGCTGAATTGAAGGCTGAGGCGCAAAAGGGCAAGGCACTTGCAGATATCGCAACGCCGCTCGGTATTGCCGTCGAAAGCAAGAGTGGCATCACCCGCTCCACCGATGATGCGGTCCTCGGCCGCGCCGGCGCCACTGCCGCCTTTTCCGGCCCGGTCGATACGGTCGCAAGTGCTGTCGGCGCCGATCCCTCGACGCAGATCCTGCTGAAGGTCACCGAGGTCAACACCCAGCCGACCGGCGATGTGCTGAACAACCGCGATGCCCAGATCACCGCCATGGCCGATGCCGCCGGCGACGATATTCTCGATCAGATGGTCAACCTGCTGCAGACGCAGTATGGCGCTCAGATCAACCAGACGCTCGCCGAAAAGGCGACGGTCCGCTAGGAGGCTTTATGACCGATCTGAAGCCGTTCCTGGCCAAGGCCGCAAGCCGCGAGCCGCTGACGCGTGACGAGGCCCGTGCCGCCTTCGACATCCTGATGTCGGGCCAGGCGACCCCCTCGCAGATCGGCGGCTTCCTGATGGCGCTGCGTGTGCGCGGCGAAACGGTCGATGAGATCGTCGGCGCGGTGACCGCGATGCGCTCGAAGATGCTGACCGTCGAGGCCCCGGCCGATGCGATCGACATCGTCGGCACCGGCGGCGATGCCAGCGGCACCTATAACATCTCGACGCTGGCAGCGCTGATCGTCGCCGGCGCCGGTGTTCCCGTCGCCAAACACGGCAACCGGGCGCTGAGTTCGAAATCGGGCGCGGCCGACAATCTGGCGGCACTCGGCGTCAAGCTCGATGTCGGTCCCGAGATCATCTCCCGTTGTATCGCCGAAGCCGGCGTCGGCTTCATGTTCGCGCAGCTGCATCATTCCGCCATGCGCCATGTCGGCCCCTCGCGGGTGGAGCTTGGCACGCGGACGATCTTCAATCTGCTCGGGCCACTTTCCAGTCCGGCCGGCGTCCGCCGCCAGCTGCTCGGCGTCTTCTCGCCGCAATGGCTGGTGCCGCTTGCCGAAGTCATGCGCGATCTCGGCTCCGAATGCGTCTGGGTGGTCCATGGCGACGGCCTCGACGAGATCACCACGACCGGCATTACAAAAGTCGCGGCACTCGAAGACGGCAAGATCCGCACCTTCGAACTCTCGCCCGCCGATTTCGGCGTCAGCCCTTGCGTGCTCGCCGACATCAAGGGCGGTGATGGTGTCGCCAACGCCGCAGCCCTTCGCGAGGTGCTCGGCGGCGCCAAGAACGCCTATCGCGATATCTCGCTCGCCAATGCCGCCGCCTCGCTCGTCATCGCTGGCAAGGTCGAAACGATCCGCGACGGCATGACGCTGGCCACGCATTCGCTGGATAGCGGTGCCACGGCGCTCGCCCTCGACAAACTCATCGCCGTTTCCAACGATATCGACTAGGATTGCCCGATGACCGATATCCTGAAGAAGATCGAACTCTACAAGCGCGAGGAGATCGCCGCTGCCAAGGCGACAGTGTCGCTTGCCGATCTCAAGGCGATGCAAGCCGGCCAGTCCGCGCCGCGCGGCTTCCACAAGGCGCTCATTGCTAAGCGTGATGCCGGCGGCTTCGGCCTGATCGCCGAGATCAAGAAGGCGAGCCCCTCGAAGGGTCTCATTCGCCCGGACTTCGATCCGCCGTCGCTGGCGAGCGCCTATGAGGCCGGCGGTGCCGCCTGCCTTTCGGTGCTCACCGACACGCCGAGCTTTCAGGGGGCGCCGGAATTTTTGACAGCCGCCCGTGCTGCCTGCGCGCTGCCGGCGCTGCGCAAGGATTTCATGTTCGAAACCTATCAGGTGCACGAGGCCCGCGCCTGGGGCGCAGACTGCATCCTGCTGATCATGGCCTCGCTGTCCGAAGATGAAGCCGAACGCCTGCAAGACGAAGCCCTCGGCCTCGGCATGGACGTGCTGGCCGAGGTCCACGACGCCGAGGAGATGGAGCGGGCACTGAAACTTTCTTCGCCGCTCATCGGCATCAACAACCGCAATCTGCGCACTTTCGAGGTCAGCCTGACGGTCAGCGAGGCGCTTGCGCCCATGGTGCCCGACGACCGGCTGCTGGTCGGCGAAAGCGGCATCTTCACCCACGCCGATTGCAAGCGCTTGCAGGCCGTCGACATCAATACCTTCCTCGTCGGCGAGAGCCTGATGCGCAAGGACGACGTCGCCGCTGCCACCCGCGCGCTGCTCTTTGGCGAAGCCGCTATCGCGGCCGAATGATATGAGCGGCCAAAAGCCAAAGCTAACTCATATCGGGGCATCGGGCGAGGCGCATATGGTCGATGTCTCCGAGAAGGCCGAGACGGTGCGCATCGCCACTGCCGAGGGACATGTGAAGATGGCGGCGGAAACGCTCGCTCTCATCCGCCAAGGCGATGCCAGGAAGGGCGATGTCATCGGCACGGCGCGCCTTGCCGGCATCATGGCGGCAAAACGCACCGCCGATCTCATCCCGCTCTGCCATCCGCTGATGCTGACGAAGGTCACGGTCGAGATCGAGGAAGATACCACCCTGCCCGGTCTGCGCGTTACGGCAACCGCCAAGCTGACCGGCAAGACCGGTGTGGAGATGGAGGCGCTGACCGCCGTCTCGGTCGCTTGTCTGACGATCTACGACATGGCCAAGGCGGCCGATAAGGCAATGGAGATCAACGGCATCAGACTTCTTGAAAAGTCCGGCGGAAAGTCCGGCGATTTCCGTCATCCGGAGGCAAGATGAACCTTCTCCCGGTTGCCGAGGCCCTGAACCGCTTGCTCTCCAGCGCGAAGCCCATTGCTGCGTCCGAGACGCTGCCGCTTGCCGAGGCTGAGGGCCGCGTCCTGGCCGTCGATTTGACGGCCGGCCTGACCCAACCGCCCTTCAATGCCTCCGCCATGGATGGCTATGCGCTGCGCCGCGAAGACGCGCCGGAGCCGGGCGCCGAGCTGAAGGTCATCGGCATGTCTTCCGCCGGCCATGGCTTCGAGGGAAGCGTCAGCCAGGGTGAAGCCGTCCGCATCTTCACCGGCGCGCCTGTTCCGCCGGGCGCCGATAGCGTCTTGCTGCAGGAGGATGCCGAGAAGATCGAAGGCGGCATCAGAACCAATTTCCCTGTGCGGCAGGGCCAGCATGTGCGTCCCAGGGGCCAGGATTTCGCCGAAGGCGAAGCCGTGTTGTCGGCCGGCACCGTGCTTGATTTCTCGCGGCTGACGGTCGCCGCCGGCATGAACCGGCCTGATGTCGAGGTGCTGCGCCGCCCGCTGATCGCCATCCTTGCAACCGGCGACGAACTGCTGCCGCCTGGAAGCACGCCCGGCCCTTCACAGATCATCGCATCCAATACGTTTGGTATTGCAGCCCTTGCCCGCAAAGCCGGCGCCGATGTACTCGATCTCGGCATCGTGCCTGACGACAAGACCAAGATCACCGCAGCGATCGACATGGCGCGGGGCGCCAAGGTCGATGTGATCGTCACGCTCGGCGGCGCTTCGGTCGGCGACCATGATCTGGTGCAAGCCACGTTAATCGAGGCCGGCATGCAGCTTGATTTCTGGCGCATCGCCATGCGCCCCGGCAAACCGCTTATGGTCGGCAGCTTCGGCAAGACGCATGTGCTCGGCCTGCCCGGCAATCCGGTCTCGAGCCTCGTCTGTTCGCTGCTCTTCCTGGAGCCGCTGATCCGCAAGCTCGCCTCCCTGCCGCCGGTGCGGCGCGAGGCAACGGTGGAGACGGCTGTCACGCTGCGCGCCAACGACCACCGGCAGGACTATATCAGGGCGAAGCTCTCGAAATCCGCCGCCGGCCATTGGCTCGCCGAACCTTTCGGCAAGCAGGATTCCTCGATGATGAAGGTCTTCGCCGCAGCCGATTGCCTCGTCATCCGCCCGCCGCACGCGGGGGAATTGCCGGCGGGAGCGCCCTGCCCGGTCATGCTGTTGCGGCCGGATCTTCTGGCCTGATATTACAGTTGCAATCATTTTGACGTCTGAGCGATCTTTTTCTGCTCCTGTCGGGACGCGGGCGGAATTGATTAGACGCTCTATTCTTTACTAGGGATGTGACAAACAAGTGGAAATCCGTCTCCATCCTGATTTGTTGTCGTCCATGGACAATGGAAATTTCGCCGCGACGCTCGAAGCTCACGGCCTCTATAATACATTTCAGTTTGTACTCAGACTGTCGCCTGCGGTGCATCGAAAGCTTGCCGAGTTACCTGTTGGCATTGTCACCAATCATGAGGTCGGTTTTGAACGAACGCAGGCGTTCTCCACCTACCTACATGAGACAATTCACTGGTGGCAGCACGTCGGCTCTACATACGGGTTGATGCTCAGCCTGACATATCCGTCGCAGGCGCATGCAAACTACACCCATTTGAAAGAGCTTCTGCAAAAAGTGGGCTTTCAAAAGTCTGTTCGCGAGTTGGCACTTGCACTGCCCGGGCCCAGCACGATCGAAAATATCAGCGGGCTGGCTAATCGTATTGTCAACAATCACTTTGACTTCGGCGCGTTCCGCGCCCTAACCCACGACGCGAACTCGGCGAAGGCGGTTGTTCACGATCCTCTCTTCGAGTCCATCGGACACGCCCACCAAATTGCCTATGGTAACAACGTGCTCGTGCTGGCCGCCACTGCTGACCCTGATTTCAAGGTGTTGCAGCACCCGAAAGAATGGGAGGAGCCTTTTCATGCTCTGAACAATGAGAAGGAAAAAGGGTTTTACTTCGGTTCGCGGGTCGAGCTCTGGGGGATAGGCGCAAGAGAAATTTTTGAAGGCCAAGCGTGCTTTGCACAAATGCAATATCTGGCATTCGCCTCCGGAGGCAATCTTGATCTCAATGATTTCAAGGCACTCGGCATGCTGCATGGCGTGTATGAAGTAGCGTTTAATGCATTTCTTAAGGCAACACAGCTGGAGCGACCCTCATCTGTAATCCATCCGACGGTGGGACTATTCCTTCTCGTCTGTGACATGGAATCAATCCAGGATCAGGATTTCCGCATCGTATATGGCCGCACTATCACTCCTTCATAACCGACACTGACCCGGGCGCGCGTTTTTTGATGCTGGCGACAGTAGTTCGATTGAAATGCCCAACGGTGGTAACAGCAATCCAACATTACTCCCGTGAAGAATACATAGCTGTCACGGAGGAGCTGGCGCATCACTCATTGAACGACTCTCCCCTTGCTATTGCTGCCACATGTTCGGACTGGACGAAGGAAGGCGCACCGTTTCGGGAGCTTATGGAAGAGCACCGGTTGTTCAGATTTAAGCCGGGAAACATGCCGATTCGAGTGCTGTTTTCACACTTCCTCTCGTTCATGCGAGACAAGCTCAAGACACCGGAGTTTTTTTGCTGGCCTGGAGCGTGGATGGCAGGCGAGCGAGTGTCGGAACAAGCGTCTGAGCTATTTGATCGGCACAGTGCACTTTTCATGGACAAGGAGGATGATGACGGGATCTTTCCGCGACTTGTTCCTGGCCGCGATGCGTCCGTTGTTCAGGAAGTGTTCGACAGCTTTTACGCGATCAACCTCACCTACGACATGACGGATCAATGGATCAGGCGCCCCGGCCCTTTCACTTATAATTATCGCTGGCTTAGCCAAAGCGCTAGTCATGGCGATATAAAAGGTTTTGCCGACAGCCACTTTGAAACGATCTATGGTGTGAGGCCAGACGCTGTTCAGACTTTCGCTTATTGATTGATCCAGAGGTCAATATACCGAATTTCAAGCCGTGCTTCGTGTCACCTCTCACCGTTGCCGCAGAGAGTAAAGACGCCCGCCGGCACGGCACCGCCGCCTGTGCTGCCCCCGCCAAAATCCGCAACCGCATGGGTGGCGATCCGGCTGAGTTCGCCCTGCGGCAGGTAGGCGCGCGCGGGATCGCCGATCAGCACCTCGATACCGGCGGCCTGGCAACGCCGCAAGAAGGCCATCACCCGCAAGGCAAGCGAGGGATCGTAAAACAGGTCGCCGACCACGAGAAGGTCAGTCGCTGGTGGCTGACCCTCGATGATATCGGCGGCGACGGTCGCGATATCCACGCCGTTGATCGCCGCGTTGAGACAGATCGCGGCAATGGCATTGGCATCGATGTCGATAGCGGTCACCGTGGCTGCGCCGGCCTTGGCCACGGCAATGGCTACGAGCCCGGAGCCGGCGCCGAGATCGAGCACCCGGCGGCCGCGCACAATTTCCGGCCGGTCGAGCAGATGGCGGGCAAGCACCGCGCCGCCGGCCCAGGGATAGGCCCAGTAAGGCGGCGGATCGGCCTCTCCACGACCGGCAAGCCGCCAGAGCCCGCTCGCAGGTCCTGCCGTATGGAGCCGGATCTCGGGGATGGATGGAACGGGTGATATCGGCAGGTTGGCCTGAATGAAGGCGGCGGGATCGGGTTGCGGCGTGCCCGGGCGTTTCATGGTCGTCTGCTCCTGCCGACGAAGCTCAGTAGTTCTTCATGGCAAGATGCGGCATGCCACCGTCAAGAAATTCCGCGCCATAGGCAAAGAAGCCGAAACGCTCGTAAAGCGGCAGCTTGTCGGCCTGCGCTGTGAGATAGAAGCGATTGTCGCGCGCGCCGCGATGCAGTTCCATCGCTCGCCCGATCATTGCGGCTGCAATGCCCTGGCCGCGCCATCGGCCGGCAACCGCAACCCGGCCGATCTTCACATGTTCCTCGGCGTAGATGACTCGCAGCGTGCCGGATACTTCGCCCGCGATGACGGCGACGAGATGATGGGCGCTGAGATCGTCGGCATCGAATTCCTCGGCTTCGGGAACCTTCTGCTCATGCACGAAAACGGCGCGCCGCAGCCGGAAGGCCTCATTGCAGAGCGCACTGAAAACCGGAACGCTGAGAATCGCCGTTTCCATCACCATCCTTGCCTCCCTCAGGGATAAGACCCAAAGCCCTCCGCCGGACCAGCGAAGGGCTGCCGGCAAAATCAGCCGGGCTTCTTCTTTGAAAACTTATTCTTCGGTGCGCCGCCGCCCTTGCCCTCATATTTGGGGCCTTCGGATCTGGGGCCTTCGAATTTCGGCTTGTCGTATTTCGGCTTGTCGGACTTCGGGCCATCGAAGGCGGGTTTGCCCGGCTTCTTGCTCCAGGGCTTGCTATCCCGTTTGTCCCCGCCGCTATTGTCGGCTGCAGCATATCCGCCGCCCGGACCCTTGCCGAACTTGTTCTTCGGCCGCTCGCCACGGAACGAATCGTCCGGCCGCTCGTCACGGGATGGCTTGCCGGCATAGGGTTTTGGCGCAGACGCCCGGCTGAAATCCGGCGTGCCGGAAAGCCTGGTCACGCGGATGCCGCGTTCGAGCGCCTTGTTCGGACCGATCGCCGCCAGGAAGCTTTCGGCACTCGCCGCGGCGATCTCCACATAGGTTTCCTCGGGCTGCATCTTGATCGCGCCGATTTCGCGCTTCGTTACATTGCCGTTGCGGCAGAGCATCGGGATCAGCCAGCGCGGCTCGGCATTCTGCTTGCGCCCGACCGAGACGGAGAACCAGACGCTGGCGCCGAAATCTTCGCGCGGTCCCTTCTGCGCCGGCTCGTAGGGCTCGGCATTGTCGCGGCGCTTGCGGCTGCGCTCGTCCTGCACAGTAACCTCGATGAGATCTTCCGGCGCCGAATGATTGGTGCGGTAAAGACGTAAGAAAGCGGCGGCGAGCTTTTCGGCGCCGTGGATGGCGAGAAGCTGCTGCACCAACCCCTGCTCTTCCTCTTGCGGCGTTTCGTTGAAGATCGGATCGGTGAGCAGTCGCTCGTCGTCGCGCTCGCTCACTTCCTCGGCCGAGGGCGGTCGCGCCCAGGCAGCCGAAATACCGGCATTCTCGAGCAGGCGCTCGGCCTTGCGCCGTGCATTCAGCGGCACGATCATGGCGCTGATGCCCTTGCGTCCGGCCCGGCCGGTGCGGCCGCTGCGGTGCAGCAGCGTGTCCGGATTGGTCGGCAGGTCGGCATGAATGACGAGATCGAGTCCCGGCAGGTCGATGCCGCGGGCGGCAACGTCGGTCGCGATGCAGACCCGGGCGCGCCCGTCGCGCATCGCCTGCAGCGCGTGGGTGCGCTCGTTCTGCGTCAGCTCGCCTGATAGCGCTACCACTGCGAAATTGCGGTTGTTGAACCGCGCCGTCAGATGGTTGACGGCAGCACGCGTCGAGCAGAAGACGATGGCATTGGTCGCCTCGTAATAGCGCAGCACGTTGATGATCGCATTCTCGCGGTCGCTCGGGGCGACCATGAGCGCGCGATATTCGATGTCGATATGCTGCTTTTCCTCGGCCGCGGTGCTGATGCGCACGGCATTGCGCTGGTAGCTCTTGGCAAGCTTGGCGATCGCCGCCGGCACCGTTGCCGAAAACATCAGCGTCCGGCGTTCGTCCGGCGCCGCATCGAGAATGAATTCGAGGTCTTCGCGGAAGCCGAGATCGAGCATCTCGTCGGCCTCGTCGAGCACGGCAGCCTTCAGTTCCGACATGTCGAGCGCCCTGCGGCGAATATGGTCGCAGAGCCGGCCAGGCGTGCCGACGACAATATGGGCGCCGCGTTCGAGCGTGCGGCGCTCGCTGCGGATGTCCATGCCGCCGACGCAGCTGGCGATCACCGCGCCGGTCATCTCAAAGAGCCACTCGAGCTCGCGCTTCACCTGCAGGGCAAGTTCGCGCGTCGGGGCGATGACGAGAGCGAGCGGAGCTCCGGCATTGCCGAAGCGCTCCCTGCCTTCGAGCAGCGTCGGCGCCAGCGCCAGGCCGAAGGCGACGGTCTTGCCGGAGCCGGTCTGGGCCGAGACCAGCGCGTCGGAAGCGGCGAGCGCCGGATCGAGCATCGCCTTCTGCACCGGGGTAAGTTCGGCGTAACCGCGCTTCTGCAACGCCTTGGCGATCGCCGGAACGACGCCGTTGAATTCTGTCATGAGTTCGATCTTTCGGAGCTGTCAGGCGCGTTGCTGCGCCATGGCCGGAGCCAGCCGGCGGGGTATTTGCGCCGTTCCTAGCCCCTCCCGCGGCGATTGTCAAAGTGTGCGGCTGCGCCACAGCCAGGCGTCGATGCGGCTTGCCCGGCCACGCAACGCCGTTTCCAACGGTCCCTCCATGCGGCCGGACTGCGTGAGCACGCTATCGGGACCGGCGGCGCGGACGATTTCGGCGCTCAGCGCCAGCTCGACGCCATGGCGGGCGGCGACCTCCATCAGCCTGCTGCCGACATTGATGGTGTCGCCCGCCGCCGTGATCTGCTGCCGGTCGCCGGTGCCGAGACGCGAGGCGACGATCGGGCCGCAATGGGCGCCGACTTTAAAGCCGATCTTCTTTGGGGCAAAGCTCGCATGCGCTTGAAGCCAGGCCCGGGTGCGCTCGCAGAGGCTGACTGCGCAGGCAGCGGCGCGGGCGGCATCGTCATCGGCAGGCTCCGGCAGGCCGAACAGGATCATCGCCCCGTCGCCCATGAAGCTGGTGATGGCGCCGCCATGGGCGCGCGCCTCCTCGTCGACCAGTTCGAAGAATCCGCTCAGCATCTCGCTCACCTTGACCGGCCCGATATTTTCGCTGAGGCCGGTGAAACCGGAGAGATCGATGAAGATGACGGCGGCGTTCTGGCGCACAGGCGCGGCGAGGAAATTCGGATCGCGCGCCAGCCACTCGCCAAGGCCAGGCGCCTCGATGCGCTGCAGCAGCGCGCTCTGCTCGGCAAAATGGCGGGCGCGGCCGCGGTCGAGCCAGAGTTCGGCCGCCCCGAAGATCAGCGCCGGCGGCAGCGCTGCGGCGATCGGCAGCGCCGCACTCAGCCAGTAGCCATGTGCATAGGCCGACAGATTGAGCATCGCCCAGAGGACCAGCGTCAGCACGATGATGAGATAGCCTGCCGCACTCCGGCGCCAGGCGACCAGCGACACGAGCACGATCGGCAGTCCGACGGCGGTGGCGGCATCGATCAGCCGCATCCTGTGGTCACGCACCATGCCATCGCCGGTGACGAGATGGGTGATCGCCGTCGACATTACCTCGACGCCGGGCATGACGGGATCGAACGGCGTCGGGTAGACGTCGCCGCCGCCGGTGACAGTCGAACCGATGACGACGATCCGGCCTGCCACCGCATCCGCCGAAAGCTTGCCGTCCAGCGCATCGGCGGCGCTGAAGGTGGCGATGCTGCCGTGCCCGCCATAGAAGGTCACCGGCAGACGCTGGCCGATATCGGTGGGAATACGCAGCTTTCCGAGCATGATGGCGTCATGTTCGATCCTGGGATCAACGCCGAGCGCCACCGATGCGGCACGCAGCGGAAAAGCCGGATCCAGCCGGTCTGCGGCACGCGAGATCAGCGGAATGAAGCGCGGCGTGCCGGTCTGGTCGGTTGCGACATTGACGATCCCGACCGCGGCAGCCTCGGCAAAGCGGGGAAGCGGCAATAGCAGCTGGTTTGCCTCCGGGATCGCGGCAAGCGGATCCTCGGCCACATCGGTGACCCGCTGGCTGCTTTGCGCAAAAGTGGCCGCGGCTGCAATCACGCTCGGCCCCTGGCGAAGGGCTGATGTCAGCGCCGCATCACCCGCCTCCGGACCCGGATCGACCAGCAGAATATCGATCGCCAGGGCCTTCGGCTTCAACGCGGTGATCGCGTCGGCGAGGCGCGCGAGTGTCGCCCGATCGAGCGGATAGCCGTGCGCCCTAGCAGTGCGGTCGTCGATCGCGACGATCGAGACGACGGGAGGCGGTGTCTTCGCCCCGACAATGGCGCTGCGGATATCGGCAAGCGAGGCTTCCATCCGGTCGAGAAGGCCGCTTCCGGCATTGAGATTGGTATAGCCGAGCGCAGCCCCCCAAAGACCGGCGAGCAGCAGCGCGATCACTGTCAGCAGGCGATGGTTCATGGGACTTATTGGCCGAGCCGGGCAAGAAGGGCGGCGGCGCGCGGCGCCGGCCAGCGACGCACGACGAGAGGTTCGGTCCCGCCGCTGACGTCGACGCCCTCGCCGGGCGACAGCACCACTGCCTCGCCGGCCGGCCGGCGGACCGCGACGCTGCCCCTGACGACCAGCACAGAGGTCTTGCCGCCTGCGACATCAACAGCCCATTGCGTGCCGCGCACAGCGGCGATCGCCTGCGGCGTCACGACCTGGAAACCACCGGCGTGCTGGGTGTTATCGACATCGACGAGGATGGCCTTGCGGCGCAGCGATGCCGAATCGGGGCTGCCGTCACGGTTGCGGTCGACGAGGCTGTAGGCAGCGCCCGCCTCTGCCGTCACAGTGACGCCACCTGGACAACTGAGCACCTGGCGGGCGCCGGCATCACGCGAAACCGTGCAGCCGGCAGACTGCGCAAGGGCCGACCCATGCGGAATGAGGCCGACAGCGAGTATGGCGGCAAGCTGGCTGCGAAACGTCGTATTCATGGAAAGTCCCCTTGACCGTGCGGACGGCTCTTGTCGAAAGCGTCCGCCAACCGTCTTCTTCCATGAGAAGCATGATAGCCGAATTCGGATATTTCCCTAGGCAAAAAAAGCTAACCAGCGCAATCGGAGGCGGAATTCTTAAGTTCTGGTGCCCGTTTCAGGCGCCGGTCCTGCATAACGCGCCCGCGGCCGGATCAATTCGCCGCTGTCGATCTGCTCCATAGCATGCGCCAGCCAACCCACGGAACGGGCGAGCGAAAAGATGATGATCGGCGCCTCCCTCGGGAGATCGAAGGCGGCGGCCATTGCGGCAAGCGCAAAATCGACGTTGACCTTCTCGCCGACCATCTCCTCGCCCACTTTCCGGACCTCGGCAAATTGCGGCGGCAGGGGGAAGTGCGACAGCAGCGCCAAGGCCCTGGCATCGCCATCCGGATAGAGCGGATGGCCGAAGGCCGAAAGGCGATTGCCCTGGGCAAGCGTGCGGCGGATCGCCTTCTCCGCCCCAAGGGTGGAAGCGGTCTCTATCAAGGCGTCGACGGCTTGCCAGGCGGCACCATGCAGCGGCCCTGTCAGCGTCGCCAGACCGGACAGCACGGCGGCCGAAAGGGCCGCCCCCGCCGATGCCGTGACCCGCGCCGCAAAGGTCGAGGCGTTGAGTTCGTGATCGGCAAGCAGCACCAGCGCGCGGCGCAGGCAATCGGCGGCATCCGGCCGCTGCCAGCTTGTCGCAAGCCTGAGATGCAGCGGCTGGTCGAAAGGCCCCGGCGCCAGTGCATCGGCGATGGTGTGGAGAACGCCGCTTGCTTCGCGGCGAAGTGCTGCCTGCGAGCGGCCGAGCGATGGCAGATCCGATGTCACCCGCCCCGCCAGCGCCTGGAATGCTGCCTGAAGCGACGGCGAGGCATGGCAGGTCTCGTTGCCACCAGAGAATGTTTCCGCGCCGTTCCAGAGCAGTGTCGCCGTCTGCTCGAGCGTCGCGGCTTTCGCGAAACCGGCCGCATCCTTTCCGCGATAGAAAAGCCGTCCGCCGATGATGGTGGAGATTGCCGACGACAGAACCGGATCGCCCCAGCGGATCGCCTCGGCGGCGACCGTTTCGGTCTTGCGGCGGCCGGCATGGCGTTCGGCAAGCCGCTGTACGTCAGTAGCTTGATAGAGGCTGCGACGCGGGTCGGCGGGATCGGGCTTGGCGCGGATGCGTCCGCGGCTGACATTGGCATAGAGCGTCTGCGGCTTGGTCTTCAGTGCCTGCAGCGCCTCCTCGGCGGTCAGCCACGACATCGGAGCCTCACATTGATCAATTGCGTCAAGATTGACGTCAATGAAACTAGGTCGGATCATCCGGACCGTAAAGGAGAAACAACATGAAAAGCGGCTTGGAAGATGTCATTGCTGCCGAAACGCAGCTTTCGGATGTCGATGGCGAAGCAGGACGACTGATCATCCGTGGCGTATCGCTGGATCACCTGGTTGCAAACGGCACCTATGAAGGCGTCGCCGCCCTATTGCTCGATGGGCTGATGGAAAAAAGCTTCGACGAAGCGGAATTGCGCGACTGGTTGGCGCAGGCGCGAACGAGGATTTTCGGCCACATCAAGGCCGCTGACGCCGCCCTGCTCGCTTTGCCTCCGGTCGATGCGATGCGGGCGCTGATCGCCCGCCTTCCCGACGGCGAGGATTTCGATACCGCTCTCAGCCTTCTGGCTGCGCCCGCAGTTTTCCTGCCGGCGATCCTTCGCAAGCAACGCGGCAAAAGACCGATCGCGCCCGACACCTCGCTGCCGCAGGCGGCCGATATCCTGCGCATGCTGACTGGAAAATTGCCGACCAGGGAGCAGACAGCGGCACTCGACACCTATCTCGTGACGATATCGGACCATGGCCTCAATGCCTCGACCTTCGCATCGCGCGTCATTGCCTCGACGCAGGCCGGCCTCACCTCTTCCGTACTCGCGGCGGTGAGCGCGCTGAAAGGGCCGCTGCATGGCGGCGCGCCCGGTCCCGTGCTCGACATGCTGGATGCAATCGGAACGGCGGAGAATGCTTACCCGTGGATCGAGGAAGCACTCGACCGCGGCGAAAGGCTGATGGGCTTCGGCCACCGCATCTATCGCGTCCGCGATCCGCGCGCCGATGCGCTGAAGGGCGCGCTGAAGCCGTTGATCTCAACGGGCCAGGTGAACAGCGCCCGCGGCGCTCTGGCGGAAGCCGTGGAGACCGCCGCATTGGCGATCCTGAAGGCGCGCAAGCCGAACCGGCCGCTCGACGTCAATGTCGAGTTTTATACCGCGCTGCTGCTGGAAGCGCTCAGCTTTCCCCGCGAGGCCTTCACCGGCGTCTTCGCGATCGGCCGCACGGTCGGATGGCTGGCGCATGCGCGCGAACAGGCGCTTGAAGGCAGGCTGATCCGCCCGCGCTCGGTCTATATCGGGCCGCTGCCGGCCGCTGCCTGAAAGTTGAATTCGCCAGCAGGGGCATGTCCTTGCCGGCGATCGTCAACCGCCGACGAAGGCGGCGAGGTTGTCGAGTGTCGAGCGGCAGCCTTCTTCATTGTCTTCCAGCCGAATGCCGGAGGGGATGTTGTCGCAGACCATCGTCACATCGGTGCCTCCATCGGCGGTCGACAAAGTCGTGCTGACCGTCATCTCGCCGGAAAAATCTTCATCATCGGAATCGAAGACCGTCGCCCAGACGATGTTCTCGTCAGGCACGAGCCGTGCAAAACGGCCCTGGAACGTGTCGATCTTGTCAGAGGTCTTGCCCGGCCGCGACGCCTCGTCATCGGGATAGACGAGCGACATGCTGAAGGCGCCGCCTTCCCTGCCCTCGAAGGCATGGACGATGCCCTTCATCGTACCGGGCGGAAGCCAGGTGGCGACCGCCTCTGCATCGAGGAAGGCGCGGTAGATGCACTCGCGTGGTGCCGCGATGAAGCGTGAGACGGTCGTGCTGCGTGAAGAGGTCATGCCGGCAAGTTAGCGCAGGCACGGATGTTATCCAGATCGCGCCTGAAACAACGCGATCTGGTTTGCATGCATCAGACGAGGCGGCTCTGTTCCGTTGCCGCTTCGATGAAGCTGGCAAACAGCGGATGCGGGTCGAGCGGCCGGCTCTTCAGTTCCGGGTGGTACTGCACGCCGATGAACCACGGATGATCCGGATATTCGATCGTCTCCGGCAGGACGCCGTCCGGTGACATGCCGGAGAAGACGAGGCCGCAGTTCTCGAGCCGGTCCTTGTAGTCGATATTCACCTCGTAGCGGTGGCGGTGACGCTCGGAAATATCGGTGGAACCGTAGATATCCGAGATCTTCGTGCCCTTCTTCAGCGCCGCCTTGTAGGCGCCGAGGCGCATCGTACCGCCGAGATCCCCGGCTGCCGTGCGCTTCTGCAATTCGTTGCCCTTGACCCATTCGGTCATCAGGCCGACCACCGGTTCTTTCGTCGCGCCAAATTCGGTCGAGGAGGCACCGGACACGTCGGCGAGATTGCGCGCCGCCTCGATGACCGCCATCTGCATGCCGAAGCAGATACCGAAATACGGCACCTTGCGCTCCCGGGCAAAGCGGGCAGCGTGGATCTTGCCTTCCGAACCGCGTTCGCCGAAGCCGCCGGGCACGAGGATGCCGTGCACCTTTTCGAGATAGGGCGCCGGATCTTCCTTTTCGAAGACCTCGGATTCGATCCATTCGAGGTTGACCTTGACGCGATTGGCGATGCCGCCGTGATGCAGCGCCTCGATCAGCGACTTATAGGCATCCTTGAGGCCGGTATATTTGCCGACGATCGCGATGGTCACCTCGCCTTCCGGCGTGCGGATGCGATTGCAGACCTCTTCCCAAGGGTCGAGCCGCGGCTTTGGCGCCGGCTCGATGCCGAAGGCAGCAAGGACTTCGTCGTCCAGGCCTTCCTTGTGGTAGGCGATCGGCACGTCATAGATGTTGGCGACGTCGAGCGCCTGGATGACGGCGGACGGGCGAACGTTGCAGAATAGCGAGAGCTTGCGGCGTTCGGCTTCCGGAATTTCGCGGTCGGCGCGCACCAGCAGGATATCGGGATGAATGCCGAGCGCCTGCAGTTCCTTGACCGAATGCTGCGTCGGCTTGGTCTTGAGCTCGCCGGCCGCCGGAATGTAGGGCATCAGCGTCAGGTGGACGTAGACGGCAGTGCCGCGCGGCAGGTCGTTGCCAAGCTGGCGGATCGCCTCCATGAACGGCATCGCCTCGATGTCGCCGACCGTGCCGCCGATCTCGCAGATGACGAAGTCGTAATCGCCATTACCCTCGGTGACGAAATCCTTGATCTCGTTGGTAACATGCGGGATGACCTGCACCGTCGCGCCGAGATAATCGCCGCGCCGTTCCTTGTCGATGATGTTCTTGTAGATGCGGCCGGTGGTGATGTTGTCGGTCTTGGTCGCCGAACGCCCCGTGAAACGTTCGTAATGACCGAGATCGAGATCGGTTTCCGCGCCGTCGTCGGTGACGAAGACCTCCCCGTGCTGGGTCGGGCTCATCGTGCCCGGGTCCACGTTCAGATATGGGTCGAGCTTGCGAAGCCGGACCCGATATCCACGGGCCTGCAGCAACGCTCCGAGAGCCGCGGCCGCAATTCCTTTTCCGAGAGAGGAAACCACGCCGCCAGTGATGAATACGTATCGCGCCATGGGAGTCACCGGATACCTTTTCAAAAACGATTCCACCAGCCCAAAAATTCTTTTCCAGAACTTTCGATGCGTGGCGCAGGAATCTGAACAAAAGAAAACCGGCAGACCCGAGGGCCTGCCGGCGGTTTATGTCGAAGACCGGCTTACTGTCCCGTCGGGACGCCGGAGGGCTGAGCCGGTGCCGGCGCGGCCGGAGCTGCGGGCGTTGCCGGAGCAGTTGTTGAAGGCGCGGTGGCCGCCGGGGCCTGAGTTGCCGGAGTGCCAGTTGCCGGCGCCCCAGTTGCTGGAGCTTGAGCGGCGGGAGCCTGCGGTGCGGGCGTCGCTGCCCCGCTGCTCGGAACACCGTTGCCGGCCGGCTGATTTGCCGGAGCCTGCCCGCCGCCGAGCGAATCGAGAATACCGTTGCCCTGGCCGCCTGTTGCCGGAATGCGATCGAGAATGTCGCTCGGGCGGCCTTCATAACGCGTCAGAATGCCGAGGCCGAGTGAGGTCAGGAAAAACAGCGTCGCGAGGATCGCGGTGGTGCGCGTCAGTGCATTGGCCGTGCCGCGGGCCGACATGAAGCCCGAACCGCCGCCGATGCCGAGGCCGCCGCCTTCCGAGCGCTGGATGAGCACGACGCCGACAAGGGCGAGCACGATCATGAGATGGATGACAATCAATACGGTCTGCATGGGTCCAGTCCTGCCCGCCTCGAGACGGACAAAGTTAAGAATTCTGGCGGCTCTTTACATGAGGCTTTCATCTATTCCAAGCCCTTCGGCCAGGAATAAACTCGGGAATAAACTCAGGAATAAAAAATGTCTCAGGCGAGCAGCGCCTCATAGGCCCGGTAGATGGCAAGGAAGTCGGCCGCTTTCAAGCTCGCTCCGCCGATCAGCGCCCCGTCGACATTGGCAATGCCCATCAGCTCGTGGGCATTGGCCGGTTTGACCGAACCGCCGTAGAGAAGACGCATCTTGCGGCCGTCATCACCGAAGCGGGCCACAAGTTCTGCGCGCATGAAGGCATGAGCCTTTTCGACATCACCTGATGTCGGCGTCACACCGGTGCCGATCGCCCAGATCGGCTCGTAGGCGATGACTGTCCTCTCAGCTGTGGCGCCGTCCGGAACCGAGGCGGAAAGCTGGCGCTTGATGACGTCGAGCGCCTGGCCTGTCCGGCGTTCATCCGCGGTTTCGCCGATGCAGATGATCGCCGTCAGCCCGGCAGCGAAGGCGGCCTCCGCCTTGGCGCGGACCAGATGGTCGGTTTCGGCATGGTCGGTGCGCCGCTCGGAATGGCCGACGATGACATAGGTGCCGAAACAATCGGCAATCATCTCGGCCGAGATGTCGCCGGTATGCGCACCGGACGGGTTCTGATGGCAGTCCTGAGCGCCGATCGCCAGCGGGCTGTCGGTGCACAGCGCCGTCGCCACATAGAGCAGCGTCGTCGGCGGGCAGATCAGCGCTTCGACCTTGTCGGCCAGCGGCGGGCGAACACCCTCGGCGATCGCTTTGATCTGATCCAGGGAGGCACGCATGCCATTCATTTTCCAGTTTCCCGCCACAAGCGGGCGCACATCAGGTGTCATGCCGGCCTTCCACAATCTGCTTATGCCTTGGGCAATATCAAAAGCTTGCAGCAAAGAAAAGCATCATGCCCTTGACGTAAGGGGAATCTCTGCGATCCCGCGCATATTTCTGCCGAAAATCGTCCGCTATAGCGCCGCGCGTCTTATCAGGCACGCTGAGGTAGCATTTTGAATTCACGCATCGGCCCGCTGCGCTCTAGCCGGCGAGAATCCAGTTCAACACCCTGCGCCAGTCGATCATCCGGATTGGCGTCCCGTGATTGCCGGTCTGAAACAGCGTGAAACGCGCCGGATATTTTGCCTTGTGCAGGCTTTCGAACAGCGCTTGCTGGGCGGCGGCGGCATAGACAGGATCGCGGCTGCCATGGGCGAACCAGAGCGGCAGCTTCGCCTTGTAGAGGGCGCTCCTGGTGAAATCGGGATCGGTCACGCCGCTCATGATCAGCATGCCCTTCAGCCGCTTGACGCTGTCGCTGTCACGCGCAATGCCCCAGCAGACCTGGCTGCCCATCGAGGCGCAGGAAAGGATGATCGGCCGGCCGGGTGATTGCGCGCTGGCATAGCGGATCAGGCCGGTGATCGCCGCAACGCCGCTGCTGTCGAAGCTTTTGACCGTCGGCGAATAATAAACGCCGCCATTGCCGGCGACGAGGTTCTTCAGCCGGTTGAAATTGCCGCCGAAGCTATAGTCGTTGGCGCCGAGCCGCCGGTCACCGTCGCGCCCATGGATGAAAATCACCGTGAAGGCGGCATTCCCGACCGGTCCCACCCTGGTGACATCGAGCTTGATGCCGTCGACAGACAGCGTCTCGTCCGCTTGGGCCTTGCGGATGGCGAGCGCCACATATTTCTGCTGCACCCGCTTCTGCGGGATCTGGTCGCGGCCGTTGATATCTCGCATCTCGTCATAGTCGATGACCTCGAAGGCGCCGTCATCGCCCGTCTGCAGCACGGCCTGCTTCGAAAACAGGTCGTCCTTGAAAGGCGGCAAAGCATCGGCTGCCTGCGCCGGGCCAACAGCGGACAGGATGGCCGCGGACAAGAAAAACGCCGCAATTGCCGTCAAGATGGTGCAATGACTTGTGGACATTCGCATTCGGATGGTTCCTGAAGGCTGCTGCCGCTTGCCATTCCGCACCCGGCAACGCAAATCATTTGAGAAAAGCCCGCCAAAACAGGCGGTGTCGCGTATAGATGTGCTTTCTGGCAAAATCTGCCTGATTCGCAAACGTGGCATGAAATGCGGTGATTTTGGGTCGGCGGCGGATGCCCGCCCAAGCCAGACCTAAGACAGGATGAAGATCTGAACGGCTCCATGGACGACAGCAACGACCTCTTTTCCGCAATGCCCCTCTCTGAAAAACGCGAGGAGGCGCAGAAGCCTGCGGCGCCCGCCGAACGGCCGCCGGCTCCGGCTGCGCCCATCGCCGCAGCACCCCCTGCTGCCGGAGCCTCAGCACGTCCCGCGCCCGCCGCCTCGAACTCGGATGATTACGGCGCCTCGTCGATCCGCGTCCTCGAAGGCCTCGAGCCGGTGCGCATGCGCCCTGGCATGTATATCGGCGGCACCGATGAAAAGGCGCTGCACCACCTCTTTGCCGAAGTCATCGACAATGCGATGGACGAGGCGGTCGCCGGGCACGCCAATTTCATCGAGGTCTATCTCGACCTCGAGGGTTATCTCACCGTCTCCGACAACGGCCGCGGCATTCCGGTCGAGAACCATCCGCAGGTGCCAGGCAAGTCGACGCTCGAAGTCATCATGACCAAGCTGCATGCCGGCGGCAAATTCGACGGCAAGGCTTATGAGACCTCGGGCGGCCTGCACGGCGTCGGCGTCTCGGTCGTCAACGCTCTCTCCGACGACCTCGAGGTCGAGGTGGCGCGAAATCGCAAGCTCTATCGCCAGCGCTTCTCCCGCGGCCTGCCGCAGGGCGGTCTCGAAGAGTTGGGCGACGTCCACAATCGCCGCGGCACCCGCGTGCGCTTCCATCCCGACCCCCAGATCTTTGGGGATCATATGAAGTTCGATGCCGCCCGCGTCTTTCGCATGGCGCGCTCGAAGGCCTATCTGTTCGGCGGCGTCGAAATCCGCTGGAGCTGCGAGGCGGGCGTGCTGCCCGAAGGTTCCGAGGTGCCTGACAAGGCCGTCTTCCACTTCCCCGGCGGCCTGAAGGACTATCTCCAGGCGACGATGGGAAAGGAGTTCACCGTTACCCGCGAGATCTTTGCCGGCAAGACCGAGAAGACCAGCGGGCACGGCTCAATGGAATGGGCGATCACCTGGTATGGCGGCGATCCGCAGGTGCATTCCTATTGCAACACTATCCCGACGCCCGAAGGTGGCACGCATGAGGCCGGCCTGCGCATCGCGCTGACCAAGGGCCTGAAGGCCTATGCCGAGCTGACGCAGAACAAGCGCGCCGCGCAGATCACCACCGACGACGTGATGATCTCGGCCGTCGGCATGCTGTCGGTCTTCATCCGCGAGCCGGAATTCGTCGGCCAGACCAAGGACAAGCTTGCGACCGTCGAGGCCCAGCGCATCGTCGAGAACGCGCTGCGCGATCCCTTCGACCATTACCTTGCCGATAATCCGAACGAGTCGGCCAAGCTGCTCGACTGGGTGATCGAACGCGCCGAGGAGCGCCTGCGCCGCCGCAAGGAAAAGGAAGTCAACCGCAAGACGGCGGTCCGCAAATTGCGCCTGCCCGGCAAGCTCGCCGACTGCTCGCAGAACACCGCCGAAGGCGCCGAACTCTTCATCGTCGAGGGCGACTCGGCGGGCGGTTCGGCCAAGCAGGCGCGCAACCGCTCCAATCAGGCCATTCTGCCGCTACGCGGCAAGATCCTCAATGTTGCCAGCGCCGGCCGCGAAAAACTCGGCGCCAACCAGCAGCTCGCCGATCTCGTCCAGGCGCTCGGCTGCGGCACGCGCTCGAAATACCGCGACGAAGACCTGCGCTACGAGCGCATCATCGTCATGACCGATGCCGACGTCGACGGCGCCCACATCGCCTCGCTGCTCATCACCTTCTTCTATCAGGAGATGCCGGAACTGGTGCGCGGCGGCCACCTCTTCCTCGCCGTGCCGCCGCTCTACAAAATCACCCAAGGCTCGAAATCCGCCTATGCCCGCGACGACAATCATCGCGCCGAGCTGATGCAGACGGAGTTCAAGGGCAAGGCCAAGGTCGAGATCAGCCGTTTCAAAGGCCTCGGCGAGATGATGCCCGCTCAGCTCAAGGAAACCACGATGGATCCGTCCAAGCGCACCCTGCTCAAGGTGCTGATCGACGAGATCGATTTCGAAGGCACGCGCGCCGCCGTCGACGATCTGATGGGCACCAAGCCCGAAGCCCGCTTCCGCTTCATCCAGGATCGCGCGGCTTTCGTGGAGAATCTCGATATCTAGGGTATGCCATCGAGCGCGCCGAACGGTCGGATAGACACGGATTCGGCGCTCCGCATTTTAGCATTGGCGATTTCACGGAACTGACGAAGAACCGTAACAACTCCGTCAAACAACCGGCGCATGAAGCGGTCGGCGTGCCTCCCCCTGGGAGGATTTGCGCCGGTCGAACCGTTTTCAACCCTTGCCGGATATTTGTCATGACCAAGCGTTTTCTCGCGGCCGCCGCTTTCGTTCTCCTGTCCAGCACCGTCACCGCCAGCACCACCGATATTGGGGCCACCGATATCGGCGCCACCTTCGAGACCGCCTGCCCCTTTGGCGATTGCGCCGCCGGCATTTCGCTCTCCTATCTCGGTGAATTCGTTATCCCCACCGGCCACATGGAAAACGGCGTCGAATTCGGCGGCATTTCCGGCCTAGATTTCGATGCCGCCACCGGCCACTATCTCGCCATCAGCGACGACCGCTCGGAAAGAGGCCCGGCCCGCTTCTACGAACTCGACGTCGATCTCGAGGCGTCTGGCCTCAAGGGCGTTTCGGTCGTCAAGCAGGTGACGCTGAAGGACAAGAACGGCGAGCCCTTCGCTGCCCGGGCCGTCGATCCGGAATCGATCCGCCTCGGCAAGGACGGCATCTATTGGGGCAGCGAAGGCGACGGCAAGGCGCTGCTTCCGCCCTTCGTCCGCGTCACTTCGCCGGACGGTTCCTTTGTCCGCGAGTTCAAGCTGCCGGAAGGCTTTGCGCCGACCGCAGACAAATCGAGCGGCATCCGCGACAACCTCGCCTTCGAAGATCTCGCCGTCGCGCCCTCAGGCGATGTTTTCGTCGGTGTCGAAGCGGCCCTTTACCAGGATGGCCCGAACCCTTCGCTGACATCAGGCAGCCTGTCGCGCATCATCCGTTACGACGGCGCCACCGGCGAGCCGAAGGCCGAGTACGTCTATCCGGTCTCACCAATCCCGCAGGCCGCTACCAAGGCCGACGGCGGCAATGACAACGGCATGTCGGAGATGCTCGCCCTGGACGATCACCACCTGCTCGCCGTCGAGCGCAGTTATGCCCAGGGCTTCGGCAACAGCATCAAGATCATGATGATGGATCTGACTGATGCCACCGATGTATCCGCCATCGCGTCCCTCGCGAAGAACGACCAGCGCGTCGTTCCCGTCCGCAAGAGCCAGGTCCTCGATTTGAGGGCGATCGGCCTCGTTCCCGACAATATCGAGGCCATGTCGCTCGGCAAGGCCAAGGACGGCACCGATGTTCTCATTCTCGGCTCCGATAATAATTTTTCGACCAGCCAGAAGACGCAATTCTACGCCTTCAAGATTCTCAGCCGCCCGCAGCAGTAAGAGGCCCGGGTCTGAGGGCCGAATAGCGACGCTTTGTATACGCTTTCATGGTGCGGACCTTGAAACCGCCGGGTTGATGGCCCATAACCAAAGTACAAGAAAAAGAAGAGGCGCGCGTGGGTGTGTTTGACCGTCAGAAAAGCAATCATGAACCGCGATGGCTCGGATCGTCGGCGCAGACGCGCACGCCGCTGATTCCCTCCATTTCGGCGGCGCGCTGGCTGCTGGTCCTGGTCGTCGCTGCCGGCGTCTATTTCTTCTACGGCTTCCTCGTGCCGGTGCTCGCAGCCCTCGTCATCGGCTTCGCCAGCTGGCCACTCTACCGCAAGCTTCTTGCCCGCGTCGGCGGTAATACGACGATCGCCGCGACCATCGCCATCATCATGATCATCACTTTCCTGGTCATCCCGATCGGGCTTGCTGTGACCTATACGACGGGCGAAGTACGCACCTGGGTCACCTGGGCAATCCACGCCAACCGCGCCGGCGCCCCGACGCCCGACTGGATCGTCGCATTGCCTTGGGCCGGCGCCTATCTCGATGAGGTCTGGACGAAATATATCGGCAGTCCCGGCGCCCTCGGCGAAGTCATTCAGGCGGTCAGCGGCGCCAATATCGGCAACATCTACCGCGCCGTGCTGGCGGCGGGCGGCGGCGCCTTCCACCTGCTGCTGACGCTGCTCTTCATGCTGATCGCGTTGTTCTTCGTCTATCGCGACGGTTTCTCCTTCTCCAAGCAGATCGATATGCTCGGCGAGCGCATCCTGCCGAACCGCTGGGAGCGCATTTCCCGCGTCGTGCCGGCGACGATCAGTTCCACCGTCATGGGCATGACGCTGATCGCGATCGGCGAAGGCATCGTGCTCGGCCTTGCCTACTGGATTGCCGGCGTGCCCTCGCCGGTGACGCTCGGTGTGCTGACCGGCGTGATGGCGCTGATACCGGGCGGTGCGCCACTCTCCTTCTCGCTGGTCTCCATCTATCTGTTGGCGAGCGGCTCGCATGTCGCCGGCATCGGTCTCTTCGTCTGGGGCACGGTCGAGCTCTTCATTGTCGACAAGACCCTGCGGCCGAAACTCGTCGGCGGTCCGATCAAGCTGCCCTTCCTGCCGACCTTCTTCGGCCTCGTCGGTGGCGTCAAGACGATGGGTTTTCTCGGCATCTTCATCGGTCCGGTGCTGATGGCGCTGATCGTCGCCATCTGGCGCGAATGGATCCACGAAGCCCGCAATGCCGACAAGAGCGAAAGCGGACCGCAGATCATTATCGACGATCGGGCCCCGCCGCCAGTCCCCGGTTCTCCGAAGGCCATGCCGCGCGTCGCCGAAGGCTGAACATCGCTTCGCAGGTGGGTTACCCCAGCCGCTTTTCCAAAAACAGGCTGAGCGGATCCGGCAGATAGCTGCCGAAAGGCTCGATTTCCCGATATCCGTATTTGCGGTAGAGCGCGATTGCCTCCGGCTGGTAGATGCCGGTTTCGAGCCGAATCGCCGTCAGCCCCTTTTCCCCGGCGATTGCTTCGAGCGCATTCATCAGGCCGCTGGCGATCCTCAGCCCCCTCGCCTCGGGATCGACGAACATGCGCTTGATTTCCGCCGTGCCATCGCCGGCCTCGACCAGCGCGCAGCAGCCGACGATCGCATCGCCGCTGCGCGCAACGAGGAAGCTCACCGAAGGTTTCTCCAGCACGGAGAGGTCGACCAGATGGTTGCTTTCTGCCGGATAGAGCGATTGCGCATGGGCATCGGAAAGATCGAGAAGCCGGATGACGCCCTCTTGGCGCGGCGGCTCCAGGGCAATGGTGACGGACATGCTGGCTCCCTCTGCTGGCGCTGGGCACAATTTCCCCGATATGACGAAGAGTTAATGCTCTTGCCTTCATTCGGTTGGAATTGCGCCCTCTAAGACGATGAAGTGCTCAATAATCAAGGAAGCAGAATATGCAAGCGGTGCTGATCGCGATGACCATTCTCGGCTGCGACGATTCCATCAGCCAGTGCAATTATGTCGCGACGGTCGATAAACGCTGGGAAACCGTTTCCGCCTGCGATGCCGAGGCCGAACGACGGCTGAAGACCTATGTTAATGTCAATTATCCCTCGGTGATCGCAGTCTGCGAGGCGCCGAAAGCGATCGCCGCCGCCGAGCCGCCGAAGCCGGCGCCCGTGCCTGCCGCTGCGCCCGAGGTTGCTGTCGAAGCGCCCGAGGAACCCGCAAGAAGGATCGCCGGTTTTGCTGAAGGCATCGCCGGGCAGGTCCGCGCCCACCTGCCCTCGGGCAGAAGCGTCAAGGACACACTCACCAAGCCGGTGCATTTCGTCTCCGCCAGCTATTCCTGGGTGGTGACGCGGCTAGCTGATTAGGCCGCCGCAAGCGCCGCATAGACGCGGGCCGATTGTCGCTGCTCGGTGACGCTAAGCTTTTCCACTATATCGAGCAGTTCGCCGATCGCGCCATGCCCGTCGTGATGGCGGAATTTTTCGAGAAGACGGCCGCATACATTACCGAGCACGCTCGCCGGCGCTTTTCTGGCGGCGTCGCGCCACAGCATCGTCGCCTCGACGAAGACGACGCTGATATCCCTGGGCAGGCCGGCGGACTCATAAAGCGCACGCACGGCATGCATGCGCCCGGTTGCCAGGATCGAACGCACGCGGCGCTCGCTGCAGCCCGTGAGATCGACGATCGCGCCGGCGAAGAAATCCACCTTGCCGGCGCAGAGCGCATGCATCAGGAAGGACGGCGTCAGTCGGCCGTTAAGGCGCAGGTGCTGGACGAGGTCGGGTATTTCGCGTGGGGCAATGTCGCCGGCGATCGAAACGATGGCAGCCTCGGTTGCCTCGCGGCTGATGCGCTGGAGCCGCTGCAGGCCGATCGCCGCCTGTGCCAGCGGCAGGCCAACCAGCGCATTGCTGACATGCTCGGTCAGCAACTGGCGGGCATCGGCCGGAAGGTCGCTGCGGTCGAGAAGCAGGTTGCGGATATCGCAGCAGTCGCCGAGCCGTTCGGCGACGCGTTTCAGCGACAGGCTGGAGATTACCGCGCCGTCATTCTCCAGCAGGCAGAGCAGTTCTTCTTCGTCGCCGACCTCCGCAAGGGCGGCGGAAACCGGCCGAGTCACATGCGCCCTCGCCGCGATCAGCATGCGGGTGGCGCCGTTGCCGCGCGCGGCAAGGTCGACCAGATCGGCATCGCTCAAAAGCGGCGAACAGGTCACGGCGTGGCAGGCGACCTCGGGCTGGTCCTCGGCAAGCGAAAGGACCAGGCTGCGCGGCGCATCGGGCGACCAGGCGATCGCCTCGGCAAGTGCAAGCCGCACGCGCGGCGACGGATCGTCGAGAAGAAAGGTCATCGCCATCTCGGCCGCCGCCCGTTCGTCGCCGGACATTTCGGACTGCAGATAGGCTCGCCCGAGAGCGCTTGCGGCCCGGGCCCGGTCGCCTGTCTTGGCCGTTTCGACCCAACGAAGAAAAGCTTCTACGATCACGCGACGCCCCAGCACTTCAACGCGATTCTTTCGCGCTCTTTTCAATGCTGCGACCGTAGCGGCAAAAGGTTTAAGATTGGTTCACCATATTTCTTAAGCCTTTGTATGCCTTGCGATTAGCCTTCAATTGGTGGAAGTTGCGGCCGGACCATCTCGAAAACATCGCTGCCATCGCTGTAATCCATATAGCCCATGCGGGCGAGAGGCCGGGCAATCGACATGTCGAGGCGGCCGTTCCTGACGATCGCTTCGTCGATGCGGATGCCGATCACTTCGCCGAAGACCAGGACGTTTTCGGACGGCGCGCCCGACAGCGTCTTCGGCTCGACGATTTCG
Organism: Rhizobium sp. LARHSG275; assembly: GCF_052871115.1. Classification (NCBI taxonomy): domain Bacteria; kingdom Pseudomonadati; phylum Pseudomonadota; class Alphaproteobacteria; order Hyphomicrobiales; family Rhizobiaceae; genus Rhizobium; species Rhizobium sp. LARHSG275. Next base: position 124,849 of record NZ_JBIXJN010000010.1, read on the forward strand.
GTCACCTTGCATTCGAGCACCGCGAAAGCCTCGCCGACATAGGGCGCGTCGATCAGTTCGGCCTGCTTCGGCGTCAGCCCGGCGAAATCGAATTCGCTGTCGCCGTAGGCCAGCGCCGCCGAGGAAAGGTTCATCTTCTCGGCGAGATCGCGGCTGACGAAATTGCAGGTGAAGACGCCGGTCTCGGCCGCATTGCGCTGGCTGTGCTTGCGTCCGGCGGAAGAAAACATCACCAGCTTCGGCCGATCGGCAACGGCATTGAAAAAAGAATAAGGCGCGAGATTGATTGAGCCGTCCCTGCCCTTGCTACCGATCCAGCCGATCGGGCGCGGCGACACGATCGCCTTGAAAGGATCATGCGCAAGCCCATGCCGGTTGCTATCGGTGGTATAGAACATCAATCGTCTCCGCCGACCCAGGTCACGGTGTCGCCAAGCTCCGGCCGAGGCCGCTCGATTGCCGGAAATGTCGTCGAGCCGATATGGATGAAGCCCGCCACCCTTTCATCAGGCCGGACGCCAAGCAGCGGATAGGCGCGCTTGTCATAGGCGAACCACTCCGTCAGCCAGTTGGCGACATAACCGTTGGCGTTGGCGGCGAGAATGACATTGAAGCAAAGCGCGCCTGCCGACATCAACTGCTCCCATTCCGGGATCTTGATATGCGGTCCTGCCTTGCTGACGACGGCGACGACCACGGGCGCGCGGGTGAAACGGCTGCGCTCGACCTGGATCATCTCTTCGGAAAGGTCGGGTTTTGTCTGAAGTGCCAGCGTCAGAAGCTCCTCGCCGAGACGGGCGCGCTGCTCTCCGCGATAGACGATGAAGCGCCAGGGCGCGATCTTCCCATGATCGGGAACACGCGAGGCAAGACGCAGGATTTCCTCGATCTCGGCCTTCTCGGGGCCTGGTTCGCACATCTGGAAAGCGGGGATAGAGCGGCGCACGGCGAGGTAGTCGATCAGCTTGATATCGGATTTCATGCGGGAGAGGCTCTCATTATTTATGCTGCTGCAAAGGGTGGGTCTTGAATTTGCCACCGCGTTGGTCTTGAAGTGGCCTTTGCGATTTCAGAAGTCAATCGGTTCACGAAACAGATGTTTGGCATTTTGCCTTTTGCACGCATCGGCCTTGCCATTGCCCTGATGGTATTGATGCCCCTCGGCGCCGGCGCTCAAGATGCCTTCAAGGGATTCAAACAGCTTGAATCGACGCCGAAGATGCCGAAGCTCGATGCCTTCATCGCGCCCGGCACGGTGCCCGAAGGGGTCAAGCTGCACGATGTCCCGATGGAGGCCAAGCTGACGGCGGACGGCGCGCCGGTTGAGGAAGGCCTCTCCTGGTACGTCTTCAGCCCGATCGCCGGAGCCGACGGCAAGCTGCCGCTGATCGCCAGCGCCAAGGGCGGACCTGCCGCCTTCCAGCTCGCCCCCGGTGATTATTTCGTCAACGTCTCTTTCGGCCGCGCCGGCGTCACCAAGAAATTGACCGTGCCCGCTGAAGGCGAGGTCGACAAGCAGGTGATGGTGCTCGATGCCGGCGGCCTGCTGCTCAATGCCGTCTCCGGCACCGACGCCCGCATCCGCCCCGACCAGTTGAGTTTCTCGATCTATTCTTCGGAAGTGCGCGACGATGGCGAGCGCGGCCTCGTCATGGCCGATGTCTCGCCGAATACCATCGTCCGCCTCAATGCCGGCACCTATCACATCGTTTCCGAATATGGCAGCGTCAACGCCGTGATCCGCGCCGACATCCAGGTCGAGGCCGGCAAGCTGACCGAGGCGACGATTCAGCATCGCGCCGCGCAGATCACCTTCAAACTGGTCTCCGATGCCGGCGGCGAGGCGATCGCCGATACGGCATGGTCGATTCTGACCGCGGCCGGCGACAGCGTCGGCGAAAGCGTCAGTGCCTTCCCGACCATGGTCCTCGCCGAAGGCGGATATTCCGCCGTCGCCCGCAACAAGGACAAGATCTACCAGCGCGATTTCACCGTCGTTGCCGGCAGGAACACCGATGTCGAGGTTCTGATGAAGGACCAGCAGCCGCAGCCACCGGTGGATGCTGCCCGCACGGTGCAACAAGTGCCGGTCGGCACGCCGCCCCCGCCAGGCGTCCAGCCGGCCCCGGTGGCGCCGCTGCCCTCCTACGAACAGCTAGTGCCGCAGCAGGGCGGTGACGACACCAGCCTCGATTGATTTTAACTTTACTGGTTTCGTTTGATCGGTGGCATCTCATGACAACGCAGCACGGCGACGCCATCGAGAAGACGGCGTCGTACGTTCACGGCGGCTATATTGCGGTTACATATCGGATTTCTGACAGCGCCACGCTCGGCGCTGTCAGATCCCGGTTATTTCATGCCGCCTTGGCTTTTTTTGCTTCGGCCTTGCGACGAATGTCGGGCGGTGTCGCTTCAAGGGCAAGGCTCTCGACGGCAGCGTCAAGCTCCATCGAAACCTGTTCCTGGCTGCCGAGGCGGCGGATGTTGACCGTGTGCTCCTCGGCTTCCTTCCTGCCGCAGACGATGATGACAGGAACCTTGGTGACCGAATGCTCGCGAACCTTGTAGTTGATCTTCTCGTTACGGAAGTCGGTCTCGACGTTGAGACCGGCCTCGCGCAGCGCCTCGGCCACTTCAAGCCCGTAGGCATCGGCTTCCGAGGTGATCGTTGCGACCACCACCTGAAGCGGTGATACCCAGAGCGGCATGTGGCCGGCGAAGTTCTCGATCAGGATGCCGAGGAAGCGTTCCATCGAGCCGCAGATGGCGCGGTGGATCATCACCGGCTGCGTTTTTTCCGAGTTGCTGTCGATGTAGAAGGCGCCAAAACGTTCCGGCAGGTTGAAGTCGACCTGCGTCGTGCCGCACTGCCATTCACGGCCGATCGCATCCTTCAGCGTATATTCGAACTTCGGCCCGTAGAAGGCGCCCTCGCCCGGCAGGATTCCGGTCTTGATGTTGTTGGACTGCTGCTGGATCGTCTCCAGCACGCCCATCATCACGTCTTCGGCACGGTCCCAGAGCTCGTCCGAACCGACGCGTTTGTCCGGCCTTGTCGAGAGCTTGATGGTGACTTCGTCGAAGCCGAAATCCTTGTAGACCGAAAGAATGAGATCGTTGATCTTCAGGCATTCGGCGGCCATCTGCTCATCGGTGCAGAAGATGTGCGCGTCATCCTGCGTGAAGCCGCGCACGCGCATCAGGCCGTGCAGCGCGCCCGACGGTTCGTAACGGTGGACATTGCCGAATTCGGCAAGCCGGATCGGCAGTTCTCGGTAGGATTTCAGCCCGTGCTTGAAGATCTGGATATGGCCGGGGCAGTTCATCGGCTTCAGTGCGAAGACGCGGTCGTCGTCGGTGTCGTCGCCGGCGACCGTCACCTTGAACATGTTGTCGCGGTACCAGCCCCAGTGACCGGAGGTCTCCCACAACGACTTGTCGAGCACCTGCGGCGCGTTGACTTCCTGATAATCACCGGCAAGCCGGCGGCGCATATAGGCGACCAGCGTCTGGAATACACGCCAGCCCTTGCCGTGCCAGAACACGACGCCCGGCCCCTCTTCCTGGAAATGGAAGAGATCCATCTCGCGGCCGAGGCGGCGGTGATCGCGCTTTTCGGCTTCGGCAAGCATATGCAGATAGTTGTCGAGCTCCGACTGTTCGGCGAAGGCCGTGCCGTAGATGCGGCTCAGCATCGGATTGTTGCTGTCGCCGCGCCAGTAGGCGCCGGCCACCTTCAAGAGCTTGAAGGCGTTGCCGATCTGGCCGGTCGAGGCCATGTGCGGGCCGCGGCAAAGATCGAACCAGTCGCCCTGGTAATAGATCTTGAGATCCTGCCCTTCCGGGATCGCGTCGACGAGTTCGACCTTGTACTGCTCCCCCTTTTCGGCGAAGACCTGTTTTGCCTTCTCGCGCGACCAGACCTGCTTGGTGAAGGCGGCGTTGCGGGCGATGATCTCCTTCATCTTCTTTTCGATCTTCGGCAGATCGTCGAGAGTGAAGGGCTCGTTCTTGGCGAAGTCGTAATAAAAACCGTTTTCGATGACCGGGCCGATCGTCACCTGGGTGCCGGGCCACAGCTCCTGAACGGCTTCCGCCATGACATGCGCCGCGTCGTGGCGGATGAGTTCCAGCGCGCGGTCGTCATTGCGGGTGATGATCTCGATTCTGCCCGTCGTCACGGGATCGGAAAGGTCGCGCACGGTGCCGTCGATCGCAACGGCCACTGCCTTCTTGGCGAGCGACTTGGAAATAGATTCGGCGACATCCCGGCCGGTTGCGCCGGCATCGTAGCCGCGCACGGAACCATCGGGAAATGTCAGGGAAATAGCTTGGGACATCGAAATTCTCCTTGTCCAGTCCCGCCAACGAATGCGGGTGGTTGACATGAAAGCGCCTCCGCGGAGCTGAATGCGCCGCCGCCTGATAGCCAGATTTGCTGTCTGAGTAAAGACGAAGCCCGGCTACATGATCATTTCAGTCAGCCCGCGCACGGTGTTCCAGTTGCGCATCGTACCGACGCCGAGCCGCTTGGTGGTCAGCGCCGAAAGCAGCTTGGACTGGCTCGGCTTGCCTGCGAAATCGATCCAGAGATCGCCGCCGACGACGGCGATGCGCTGTCCCTCCGTCATCAGCGGTTTCAGCGCCTCCACCTTCTTCGGGTCGACCGGCAGGCGCATCACCCGGACGATGACCTGGTCACCATTGCCGTCCTTGAAGGGATTGGTGCTGCAAAGCGCCATCCAGGTGCAGTCGCTGCGCACGATGATATCGACATGTTTGCCGAACTTTTCTTCAAACCCCTCCTCGAGGGCTACTTCGAGTTCGTGCGGCCGCATCTCGTCGGCCTCGAAGACGAGATTGCCTGTGGAAACCAGCGTGCGCGGCTCGCGATAACCGAGCTCTTCGGCAAGTGCGCGCAAATCCTGCATGACGACGCGGCGGTCGGGCGCCAGGACAATGCTGTGCAGAAGGGCGATGAAGGTGCTCATGGCTGCCAGAACTCCTCTGCGCCGTCGGGCAAGGTCTTCAGCACTCTGTCGAATGCGGCGGCGTCGACATGTTTTCGCACAGCCATCGCCACGTCTCGGATGACTGTGTCGGGGGAAAAGTTATGGTCACCGCGCAGTGCCTGCACCTCCCGCGTCATCGCGTCGCGATCCTCGAAGGGCCGTTTGGCCTCGTCGGGATTCCAGTCGGCGACGAAGATCGCACGCAGCACCGGCGGCAGCACATCGGCGAACCGGAGCGCGTCTGCCACATCGAGGCGGCAGCGGAACGTCTGAAAGACCCCTTGGGTCATGGTGTAGACCACATTGCGGCTGTCGATCAGCGTATCGGCTCTGATATCCTCGAGATAAGCGTCAAAGTCTTCCGATGCACGCCTGTATCGGCCGGGCATCGTCATGGCGGTCAGCCTCTCTTGCGTCCGAGGGCGAGATAACGCCACGGCGTCCACCAGCGGAAGCTGTCGCCGAGCATCTCCGGCACCTGATCGAGGCCGCTGGTGCCACCCGGGCCGCAGCGGCCGACGCGAAACAGCGTCATCCAGCCGCCGGCCCAAAGGCCGTGGCGGGCGATCGACTCGTAGCCATATTCGGAGCAGGTCGGGATATGGCGGCAGGAATTGCCGATGAAGCCGGACAGCGTCAGCTGGTAGAGGCGGATGAGCCCCATGCCGAGCAGACGGTCGGGGGTCTTGCGGAACGGACCGGCATAGTTGCGGGAGGTGCGTGCGGCCTTTTCACGCGGCTTTTTGCGTCCGGCGGCGCCGCCGTCATCCTCATCGTCAGCCTGCGGGGCGCAGAACTCGCACATCTCGGTTATGCCTCGACAACTTCTGCCCGTTTCGCCTCAATCTGCCCGATCGCGTCGACGACGGCATCGAAGGTCAGCATCGTCGAGGCATGGCGGGCCCTGTAGTCCCGCACCGGCAGCAGATAGCGCATGTCTTCGAACCGTCCCTGAGGCCCCGCCCCGTCCGCCTTCAACATGGCAAGCATGTCTTGGCGCGCCTGGCGCAATTCGCCCGATGTGGCGCCGACGACATGGCGGGCCATGATCGAGGACGAGGCCTGTCCGAGCGCGCAGGCCTTCACCTCATGGGCAAAGCCGGTCACGGTATCCCCGTCCATCTTCAGCCAGATATGCACCTTCGAGCCGCAGAGCTTGGAATAGGCCTGGGCGGTCGCATCGGCATCATCAAGCGTGCCGGTCAACGGAATATTGCCGGCGAATTCGAGGATTTTGCTGTTATAGATGTCGTCCATACTGGATTTCCGCTCCAAAATCGCTGCGGATCGGCCTCTGCAGGGGGTGTTATTGTCGTCAAAACAAAAAACACACCGTGTCGTCTGAGGATACTTACATATAATGGCCGTCTTCCTATATGTATGTCGTTCGAAGGCCATGAAAATGCAATGGCCTCGTGTAAGTTTGATTGGGAAACCGTGCCGGACGGGCTGAATGTGCCCTGAAAGCCCCGGAGCCTGCCAAAGGTGCATGAATTCCCGCATGGGATGACCAGTGGCGATTCCGACAGATGGGTCCGCGGTGCGGACCAGGAGACCATTGTTCATGGACGCAATCGTAAAAAACTTTCCCCAGACGAACCGCGACTCGGATCGCCCCTCCCAGCAGGAGGCGGAGGAAGCCGTTCGCGTTCTGTTGCGCTGGGCCGGCGACGACCCGACGCGTGAAGGCCTGCTCGAAACGCCGGCCCGCGTCGTCAAATCGTACCGCGAGCTTTTTTCCGGTTACGACATGGCGGCGGAAGACGTGCTCGGCCGCACCTTCGAGGAGGTCGCCGGTTACGACGACATGGTCCTCGTCAAGGATATTCCGTTCTACTCGCATTGCGAACACCACATGGTGCCGATCATCGGCAAGGCCCACGTTGCCTACATGCCTGACGGGCGTGTGCTCGGCCTGTCGAAGATTGCCCGTGTCGTCGAGATCTATGGCCGTCGGTTGCAGACCCAGGAAACGATGACCGCCCAGATCGCCCGGGCAATCGACGATACGCTTAATCCGCGCGGTGTCGCAGTGCTGATCGAGGCCGAACATATGTGCATGGCGATGCGCGGCGTTCAGAAGCAGGGCTCGACCACGTTGACGACCACGTTTACGGGAACGTTCAAGACTGAGCCGGCCGATCAGGCCCGTTTCATGACCATGGTGCGGAGCCGCTGATACCGGCTCCCTCAGGAGGGCCGCGATGAGTCAACTGATCTTCAATCAACCATCCGAGGACAAGTCGGCGCTGGAAGACGCCGGCGATTTCACGCCGCGTTTCGACGACCGTGGCCTGATCACCGCGATCGTCACCGACGCCGGCGATGGCGAGCTGTTGATGGTGGCGCATATGAATGCCCAGGCGCTGGCGCTGACCATCCAGACCGGCACGGCGCATTATTTCAGCCGTTCGCGCGGCAAGCTCTGGAAGAAGGGCGAGACCTCGGGCAATCTCCAGACGGTCAAAGAAATCCGCACAGATTGCGATCAGGACGCTATCTGGCTGAAGGTCGAGGTCGCCGGCCACGACGCCACCTGTCACACCGGCCGCCGCTCCTGCTTCTACCGGACGATCACGCTTCGAGACGGAAAGCCGATGCTTGATATCGTCGACGACGAGCTTCATTTCGATCCGCAGGATGTCTACGGAAAATAGCCAGAATTTCCCGGCATTTGCTCCTTATTGCGCCAGAAACAGCTTCTATATACCATTTGGAAACTGATCGGGCACACTATCGGGAACCAAGTGTTCTGCTGGGAGGGGAGAGCGCCATGCTGAGCTGGAGTCTGCATCGTCAAAGCTCTGAAGGCGAGGGTTCCGGTTCCGATATGTCGACGACGCTCGAGATGCTCCCACCTCCGGCGCCTCAAAAGAAAATCAAGATCGCGCTGGCACTCGGCGGCGGCGCTGCCCGCGGCTGGGCCCATATCGGTGTGCTGCGCGCACTCGACGAGGCAAGGGTCGAGATCGGCATGATTGCCGGCACCTCGATCGGCGCGCTGGTCGGTGGCTGTTATCTCGCCGGCAAACTCGATGAACTCGAAAGCTTCGCGCGCTCGCTGACAATGCGCCGCATCGCAAGTCTCCTTGATCTCACCATCGGCGGCAGTGGCCTGTTCGGCGGCATGCGGCTGACCAAGCGCATGCAGGAACATCTCGAAGGCCTGAACGTCGAGGATCTCGATCGGCCGTTCGTTGCGGTCGCGGCCGAGGTCAATACCGGTCACGAGGTCTGGATCGCCAATGGTTCGCTGATTACGGCGCTGCGCGCCTCCTATGCCCTGCCTGGCATTTTCGAGCCGGTGCGCAGCAATCACCGCACGCTGGTCGACGGCGCACTGGTCAATCCCGTCCCCGTCTCCGTCTGCCGCGCCTACGAGCAGCCGCTCGTCGTCGCCGTCAATCTCAATTACGATCTCTACGGCCGCTCGGCCGTCGTCCGGCACAATGCCAGCCTGTCGGCCCAGGAAGTGCAGAAACAGGAAGAAGCGCCCTATGCGCGCCTCGGCATGACCGGCGTCATGGTGCAGGCCTTCAACATCATCCAGGACAGGATTGCCCGCGCCCGCCTTGCCGGCGACCCGCCTGATATTTCGCTGCAGCCGCGTCTCAGCTATATCGGCCTTTCCGAATTTCACCGGGCTGGCGAGGCGATCGAACGCGGCTACGAGGAAGCCAGAGCCAGGCTCCCCGAGATCAAGCGCATGCAGGAAGTCTACGCCAGCCACCCCTGATGCAGGCCGTCCACAAGCCTGCAGCGGTTTTGCGACAACGACATCGGTCGAGCATGGCCGGCGAAAACCTCAGCCGGCGATATAGGCCTTGATTTCCTCCGCCTCACGCTCGACTTCGGCGATGCGCGATTTCACCACGTCGCCAATCGAAATGATGCCGGCAAGCTTGCCGTTGCTTTCCACCGGCACGTGACGGAAACGGCGGCTGGTCATCAGCTCCATAAGCTCGTTGACGGTCGTCTCCTCATGGCAGCGGTAGACCTTCGCGGTCATGACCTTGGCCAGCGCCTGGTCCAAGCCGTCCTTGCCGTGTTTGGCGATCGCATGCACGAGATCGCGCTCGGTGAACATGCCTGAAATCCGGTTCTCCATGCCGACGACGACGATGGCGCCGATCTTCTTCTTGCTGAGGATGGCGGCCGCCTCGGCGACGGTGGTGTTCGGCCCGGCGGTGACGACGTCCCTGCCCTTCAGGTCGAGGATTGCTTTGACTGAACTGGTCATTCGAACCTCCTATGTCCGTGAAACACTTGTCACAGGCATCCGCGGCGGTTTCTCCCCCCATCGCGGATATAGGTCGATCGTGCACTGCCCGGCTCAGGATTGCAACATATCCTTCTCCATTCCGGCGGGTTCCATCACAGGCGGGCGCGGCGCCCGATCGAACAGCGAAAACAGCAGGAAGCCGAAGACGAAGCCGCCGATATGTGCGTCCCAGGCAATCGGCTGGTCGCTATCGCCGACGAGAGGGATGCCGACGGCGATCAGCGCATTGCCGACCAGCCAGAGCAGCATGAAGATGATGACGGTGCGGCTCTTCAGCGCCTCGACGATGGAAAGCCGGGGATTGAGATGCGCCGGTGCCATCGGCCGTCGTTCGGCCGGAAAGGCGAATCGGCAGGCGGCGCCCATCAGCCCGGAGATGACGCCCGACGCGCCAATCAGCAGCGACACGTCCCCCCAGTTCAGGACCGCGTGCAGGGCGGCTGATGCAATGGCGGAAAAGACCCAGAAGAGCACGAAGCGTAGCGTCCCGATGCGGCGCACGACCGGCGCGCCGAAGGCCATCAGCCAGAAAGCGTTGAAGAGGATATGCTGGACGCTGCCGTGCAGCAGCGAATAGGTGACCGGCGTCCAGAACAGCTCCGGTCCCTGCTGCGACAGCGGAATCACATAACGGGCGGGAACGAAGCCGAAGGTGAAGAACAGCCAGTTCAGCGCATCGTCGGACAGCAGGAGCTCCTGCACCGCATAGATGATACCAAGCAGGCAAAGGCTGAAGAGCAGTGCTGGTGGAAGGTTAAAGACCGGTTCGCGCGGTGGCCGTGCCGGCGGCTGGACCTCGGGAGGTTCTGGCGCCTTATGCGGCTCGGCCGTCTGCTCATTCATCTGTGTTTTGCCTCGTTGAGGCCACAGCCATACAGGAGCGCCTGTCAAAAAAAAAGCCGCCCGAAGTGCCGGGCGGCGGACCGGGAGCTCAAGGAAAGACCTTGGGCCCGGGCAGGTTGTGCTGAACTTCGAAAGTCGAAGCGATGCGGGACAGTGTCACGACAGGCACTGCATCTCAACCGAAACCATCTCTTAACCTTAACCGCCGTGATTTGGCATGAAATCCGCAAGGTAGAGTCTGTACGGGCAATGACTGCCCGAAAATGCTCCGGAATGAGACAGGTTGGTGTGAAATGCGTGTGCAAACGACCATCGAAATTTTTGACTACTGGAACCGTATCCGCGGCGCTGCCGATGCGCCGCTGAAATCACAGGTCGAACCCTCCGCCGTCCCCCACCTCCTCCAGAGTCTGTTCATTCTTGAGAAGCGCGACGGCGGAGACATCGGTTTCCGGCTGGCCGGCACCCGCATCTGCGATCTCTTCGGGCGTGATCTGCGCAGTGAACGTTTTTCGTCTCTCTGGGCAAATGGCCAGCACACGGACATCGAACGCACCGCGATGGGCGTCATGGACCATGCCATGCCGGCCCTGTTCAATGCCACCGGCTATAGCACCGTCGGTCATCAGGCCTCCTTCGAGATTATCATGATGCCGCTGCGTTCGCCGGACGGCGCCTGCGACCGGCTGCTCGGCGCGATCGCGCCGACAGCGGCCGCGAGCTGGCTGGAGATCGTACCGCTCGAATTCCTGGCGCTCGACCGCAGCCGCCTGCTGCCCGGAAAGTTCGCCAATGCAGCACCGGCCGAGCTGCGACCGATCAACAAGATCGTCGCTGGCAAAAGCATCCATTTCGGCCAGGTCATGCGCCGCATGGTTTCGCAGCTGCTGAGCGTGGAGGCGCGCTGAGGGTCCCATTTCAGGACACCGGATATACTCGTTTTCCGTTATGTCGGGAGGGGGCGAAACAACCTTCTGTTAATGGATTGCAGGTAAAGATCGGTCTCTGCGATTTTCATGAAGAAGCCCTTTGATGCACTCGTTCCAGCCAGCTCAGACGCAACGACCTGCGCCGCGCCCTGAACAGGGCGTTTTCCAGCGCGTGCCCATCAATATGCAGGGCCGGCTGATGCTTGCGAACTACGAGGAATTCGAATGCATGGTGATCGACATGTCGCCTGGCGACATGTACGTCACCTGCCCCGGCCGGCCGCGCGCCAACGAACGCGTCGTCGCCTATATCGACCATCTCGGCCGCGTCGAAGGTTATGTCCAGACCATCGATGGCCGCGGCTTCACCATGTCGATCAACGCCACCGACCGGAAACGCGAGAAGCTTGCGGCCCAGCTCACCTGGCTTGCCAACAAGCATGAACTCGGCCTGCCGGAAGATCGGCGCCACGACCGCCTGACCCCACGTGACACGAAGACCGAGCTGACGCTCGAGGACGGCACGCGTTATTTCTGCCGGATCATGGATCTTTCACTGTCAGGCGCTGCCGTCGACGTCGAAATGCGCCCTTCGATCGGAACGGCGGTGCGGCTCGGCAACATGCGCGGTCGCGTCGTACGCCACTTCGTCGAAGGTGTGGCAATCGAATTCCTGTCGATCCAGTCCCGCGAGACGCTGCGCGAATTCCTTTAAAAGCTGCGGAAGATGGCGCTGCCTTTCCGGGGGTTCCGCGGCGGGGCGCAATTTTCGACGGACGTTCATCGAACGCGATTGCCAGGTCCGGCGCACACTCGGTCAGGTCGTGTTGAAAGGCCTGCACGTCACGGCAAGAGATTTGCAAGCGGCAACGAATCTGGCTTTGGAAAGCAGGCGCGAAATCCTGTCGCAAGTCGTTCCACCCAGTCGGCAGATAATATTATGAGTGGAACAAGCTGCGACACCGATCTGCACTCGGTGAGGTTGCCCAAAATGTGCAGTGATTTTGCGTTCGAAAATGCCTCGCCCTCGCTCGTCATTCGTTCGTCACGGATATGACGGATAAGGCCCGGCTCGATCGCAGGTGGCCCATGTCAGCTCTCTATCCCGAAATCGAAACCTATGATCACGGCCTTGATACGGGCGACGGCAATCTGATCTATTGGGAGGCCTGCGGCAATCCGACGGGCCGCCCGGCACTGGTGCTGCACGGCGGCCCTGGCTCCGGCTGTTCGACCATGGCGAGGTGCTATTTCGATCCCGATGCCTATCGAATCATTCTGTTCGATCAGCGCAATTGCGGCCGCAGCCTGCCGAGCGCTGCCGATCCGCAAACCGATCTCTCCCTCAACACCACCTGGCATCTCGTTGCCGATATCGAACGGCTGCGCGCCGGTCTCGGCATCGACACCTGGCTCCTTTTCGGCAATTCCTGGGGTTCGACGCTGGCGCTCGCCTATGCCGAAACCCATCCGGAGCGGGTCGCGGCAATGGTCATCGCAGGCGTGACCACCACCCAGCTCTCGGAAATCGACTGGCTCTATCGGGGCATGGCGCCGCTCTTTCCGGAAGAATGGCACCGTTTCCGCCAGGCGGCTGCCCCAGCGATTCAGGGAGGAGACGAGGACATGGTGGCCGCCTATCATCGTCTCCTCAACGATCCGGACCCGGAAACGCGCCTCAAGGCGGCGCGCGACTGGCATGATTGGGAGGCGGCCTCGATTCTGCTCGCCGATCCCCAAGGCCTACCGCGCCGCTGGGCCGACCCCACCTATTTACTGACGCGCGCCCGCATCATCACCCACTACTTCAGCAACGGCGCGTGGCTGGAGGACGCCCAACTTTTGAAGAATGCCACGCGGCTCACCGGCATTCCCGGCATCCTGCTGCAGGGAAGGTTCGACATCGAGGCGCCGCTTGTCACTGCCTGGGAACTCGCCCGCGCCTGGCCGCAAAGCGAGCTCAGCATCCTTCCGCATGCTGCCCATTCCACCGGAAATCCCGATATGAGCGCGGCGATCGTCGCCGCCACCGATCGATTTCGCGATTTTCCTCAAAAATAATTTTCCCGTCGGAATCGGCGATCTGAGCGACATTCTGCTTTTGAACCGGTCGAATCGGTCGATTCCGGCGGCGTCGACGGTCGACCGCACGTCGCCGGCCGGCCGCCGGAAGTTATCCGGCTCAACGAAAATCCTTAACATGAGGACGGCAACGCAACCTTTTCGCGGGCGAAAGCCTTGTTGCGTGCATTACAATTTTAATCGAATTCGAGACAAATCCGCATCGAATTTTACTCGCATTCAAGTTTGTTTTTAGCCAAGCTTTATTGGTATTTGAATCAACTAAGCCTTTAATTCTATTGCGTAATTTTCCGTGAGATAAAAACGTCTGTGCCATTGTCACCTCAACTTACGGGGAGACGGCAATGACAACTGCGAATATCCTGAAAGGCGGCCTTCTGGCTGGTGCCATCATGATGGCCATGGCGGGTTCGGGACAGGCGATGCCCGCCAGCATGGCCCTGGCAGGCAACGCCAGCCCGCCGATCGGCCATTACGAATTCTGCAAGGCGAATCCGACGGAATGCGTCGAAGTTGGCGGCGATGCCGGACCGGCCATCCTCACCGAGGATCGCTGGAAGGAAATTCTCAAGGTCAACTACACCGTCAACTCGACGATCCAGCCGATGACGGACGAGCAGATCTACGGTGTCGAGGAGCACTGGGCGTATCCGCGCACCGTCGGCGATTGCGAGGATTACGCCCTGCTGAAGCGCAAGATGCTGATCGACGACGGTTTCTCGCCGTCCGACACGCTGATCACCGTCGTGCTGCAGCCGAATGGCGAAGGCCATGCCGTACTGACTGTTCGCACCGATCACGGCGACTTCATCCTCGACAACATGCGCAACAAGGTGCTGCTGTGGTCGGATACCGAATACACCTATTTGAAGCGCCAGTCCGCCGACGATCCGGCCCGCTGGTCGAAGCTTCAGGACGGCCGCGCTGTCGCGGTCGGTAGCGTCAAGTAAGAACAGCCTGCCGGCCAGAGCATGATGCCGAAAAGTGTGAGCGGTTTTCGGACGACATCATGCTCAAGAACAGGATTCAGATTTTTCGGCCGAGCGGCCTAAAATCATCCTGTTCTAGCCGGCTGCAGCCTGCGGCCCGGTCAGTCCCCGCATCCCGTCCCCGACCGGTGCCCAAGAGCCGTTCCCGCTGTCCCGGGAACGGCTCGCCCTCTTTTAAAGCCTTACCTCACCAGTATCTTAGCGAATTGTTAACCTTGCCGGCTCGATCATGGCGGTGAGATTCATCATCGGCACCGGCGGCTCATGTTCTTCCTGCGGCGGACCGAAACGCGAAGAACCGCCATGAGCCATGCCGCGCACAGCGCACCCGACGAGCAGCCGCTTTTTTCCATGGGATTTCTCCTCCGCACGATGGCGGCGATCGCTGTTCTGGCGGTCCTGACAGTTGTCATCAGCATCGGCGGCCGTTGGTTCGGCCGCCACATCTCGCTTGCCGGCAACACCGACAGCACGGTTGAAATCATGCTGGCCATCGGCCGTGACACCGTGAAATTCCCCGAGAACGCCATCCGCTTTCCGAGCCAGAGGCATGAAGGCGCCGCCGAACGCGTCGATCTCTACCTCGCCTGGCCTGAGATGCAGGGTTACGGCAAGGAAAACCACCTTCGATTCGACGATGTCGCCCAATCCTCCGGGCTGATCTTCCTGCAGGTTACCCAGAGCACCATGTCGCGCGACATGTCCGGACGGCTGGAACCGATCTATTCGCATCTGCTCGAAGGACCGGCCGAGCCCTTCCGCAACGGCCTGACGCTGCATCGCCTTCGCGCCGATGCGGGTTATGGCGACGAGGTACTGCTGACGGCGCCCGTCGAGGGCGGGCCGGATTACGTCGTGCGCTGCATTTTGCCTTCAGCCCCGGACAAGGCGGCGAGCGGAGATTGTCAACGCGATATCAAGGTCGGCAGGGATCTCAGCGTTCTCTACCGCTTTTCGAGCAGCCATCTCGACGACTGGGAACATATTGATGCCGCTATCCGCACCTTTGTGGAAACGCGTCTTGTGAACCGTTCTGCGACAACACCCAAAAATGCTCCCCAGACAGCGAAATAAACGATTCATCATAAACGGATTGGTAACGCCCAGCCGGTAATTTTAGAAGACGAGCTGTGCGGCGGGAGGTGTGCGGTTCCTGCCAAAATCTGAAATGCCAAATATCTGAAATGCAAGAGAAGAGTGGAATAGTGTCAAGGTCAGCCTCCTCCGTATCATCGTCCCGATCCGGCAATTTTCTGGCAAAGCTGCTGGCGATCCTTTCGGTGGCCGTCACGATCGTCCTGGTCGATTCGGTAAATGCCGACGCAGAAGCGGCGAATTCGAAATATGCAGGCATCGTCGTCGACGCCAAGACCGGCAACGTTCTCTACAGCGAGAATGCCGACCGGCTGCAATACCCCGCCTCCCTGACCAAGATGATGACCATCTACATGACCTTCGAGGCATTGGAGCAGGGCCGCATCCGCCTCGATACGCCCGTCCCCTTCTCCGCTCATGCGGCAGCCCAGGCGCCGACCAAGCTCGGCGTCCGCGCCGGCGGCACGATCACCGTCGAGCAGGGCATTCTCGGTCTCGTTACCCTGTCGGCCAATGATGCCGCAACCGCGCTCGGCGAAATGCTGGGCGGCGGCAGCGAGGATCGTTTTGCCCAGCTGATGACCGCCAAGGCGCATGCGCTTGGCATGACGCGCACCACCTATCGCAACGCCAACGGCCTGCCGAATACGGCGCAGATGACGACGGCGCGCGATCAGGCTCGCCTCGGCATCGCCCTTCGCCAGCATTTCCCGCAATATTACGGCTATTTCTCCACCCGCGCCTTCAAGTTCGGCAGCCGCACGATCCGCAGCCACAACCGCCTGGTCGGTTCGGTGCGCGGCGTCGACGGCATCAAGACCGGTTACACGCGCGCTGCCGGTTTCAATCTGGTGAGCTCGGTGCAGGTCGACGGCAAGTCGATCGTCGGCGTCGTGCTCGGCGGCGCCTCGACGCCCGCCCGCGATGCCCAGATGCGCAATCTGATCGCCACCTATCTGCCGAAGGCATCGAGCCGCGGCGGGTCGTCGGCGCTGATTGCCCAGGCAGCCCCCGCCCCGGCGATGATCGAGACACCCGCTCCGGTCCAGCCGCAGAAGGTCCAGCAGAGAGCTCAGCCGCAAATGGCCCAACAGCAGGTCGCAAAGACGATCACCGCAGCGCAGCCGCCGATTTCGGCCGCAGCCGCCGATCTCAGCCTGCCGCACAAAGGCCCGCTGCCGGATGCGCGTTATCAGGTCGCCGAGACCGAGGTTGCCTATGCCGAGACCGCTCAGTCGAAATCCGACAATCCACTGGTAGCCCAGCCGATGCCGGCGCCGACCAAAGTCAAGACCATGACCTTCAAGCAGCAGGCATCGGTCGCCGTGCCGACGCCGGCGCCCGCCTATATGCCGCCGGAACAGGGCGATACCTCGGTCGATGATGTCACCACCGCCTCGACCACTCCCACTTCTCCCACTTCTCCCACTTCGACTGGCGCCGTTTCAACCAGCGATGGTCCCAGCGGCTGGGTCGTGCAGGTCGGCGTCTCGCCGAACCGGCAGATGGCCATGGATCTCCTGGAGAGCGCCAAGAGCAAGGGCGGCAGAGCGCTGGCCTCGGCGAAGCCCTTCGCGGTCGCCTACGCCGCTGGTGGTGATCAGCTTTACCGCGCCCGCTTTGGCGGCTTCGACGATCAGCGCGATGCCGTCAACGCCTGCAAGGCCTTGAAGAAGGCCGGCATCAAGTGCTGGGCGGCTGCCCAATGAGCTATTCGATGCTGCCTGCAAGATGGCCGGCAGCATTGGTGACGGCCGGAATCGGTGTTTGCGTTTCCGGCCACCATTCTTGAACTCGATCAGTATTGCGTACGGGGAAAACAATGGCGATTAATGAGAACTTTCCAGGAATGCCTTCAGACCGCCGCATGACGGCCAAGGGGCGCTCATCTCTGCATCCGCTGCACGAGGCGGCTTTGCGCCTCGCCGAGATTGGCCTGCAGCGACCGAAGGCCAAGTCCCCGAAGACCCGGGATCTCATCAATCTGCTGCTGTGCCATGGTGCGCGCGCCTGGCGCTATTCCCAACCCGAAGCCCGCATCCATCTGCATGTGACATCCCCCGATGGCAGCGCGCCGGTGCAACTGCGCCTGCGCTGAACTGCGGAGTGCCGCGTGCCCGAATGGGCACGCCGTCAGCTTCAATCCACGCATAAACCTTTCCGGAAGTCGGCTTCGATTTTCGGGGACTAGAGCAGACCAAGGTCCGTGAGTTCGCGGCGAAGATCAGCGGGCATTTCGGCAATGCCGGCGCCAAGGCTTGTCAGGTCGCGCGGCACGTCGTCCTCAGTGTAATAGCGCCATCCCTGGAAGGGACGCTTCGGCTGCACGGCCGTCTCGATGACCTCCGGGCCGAGTATTAGGCGGCAGCGCGAGATGCCCTCGCCGTCCGTGAAGGTCTCGATGCCGAGCAGCTTCTGCCTGGCCTGCACCTGCCCCTTGATCACCCAGTAGAGCGAGCCGCCGTCAAGCAGTTCCTCCATGCGTTTCGGCGCCATGCGCGTCGTATGCACCGAATGCGGCTCGAGGCCGGCGGCAATGGCGCGCAGCGAGCGTTCCGCCACCCATTCGCGCAGATCGTCGATCGAGTCGGCGCCGACGCAGAGTTTGATGAGATGCAATGCCATGCCGCCGTTGAAATCCTTTTGGCAGCGACCGTCAAGCACCTCCAGCATAATTTCATTCTTAGACCGGAATCGATCTAAGGATGAAATTATGCAGCAGTTCAAAGTGTTACAAGCGTCCTTTGCGCGTCTGAAAGGACGCATGGTGCTGTAACGTCAGGCGTCCACAAACTCAGCATTCAACGACGTTGACCGCAAGACCTCCGGTCGAGGTCTCCTTGTATTTCTCGCTCATGTCGTGGCCGGTCTGGCGCATCGTCTCGATACAGGCATCGAGCGGCACGAAATGCTGGCCGTCGCCCTTGACGGCAAGTGATGCCGCGGTGACCGCCTTGACCGCGCCGAGCGCGTTGCGCTCGATGCAGGGAACCTGCACCAGGCCCGCGACTGGATCGCAGGTCATGCCGAGATGATGTTCGAGCGCAATCTCGGCAGCGTTTTCGATCTGCTCCGGCGTGCCCCCCATGACGGCGGCAAGGCCCGCGGCGGCCATCGCCGCAGCCGAGCCGACCTCGCCCTGGCAGCCGACCTCGGCGCCCGAGATTGAGGCATTGTGTTTGATGATGCCGCCGATGGCAGCAGCCGTCAGCAGGTAGTCGCGGATGCCGTTCTGGTCCCAGTCCTCGTGGAAATGCTCATAGTAGCGGATCGTCGCCGGAATGACACCGGCCGCTCCGTTGGTCGGCGCCGTGACGACGCGCCCGCCGGCTGCATTCTCCTCGTTGACGGCCATCGCATAGACGCTCAGCCAATCGTTGGCGAGCAGCGGGTTGACGCGGTTGCTGCGCCACTCCTCTTCCAGCTTGTCGTGAATCCTGCGGGCGCGGCGCTTGACGTTCAGGCCGCCGGGCATGATGCCCTCGACTTTGAGGCCGCGCTCGATGCAGGACCGCATCGCCTCCCAGATGCGATCGAGCCCCTGATCGAGCTCCTCGCGTGAGCGCTGGCTCTCCTCGTTCGCCCGCTTCATCTGCGCGATCGACAGCCCGGAGCGCTCCGCCATTTCGAGCATCTGCTTGGCGGTGGAGAAGGGATAGGGTACGCGCGTGCCGCCGGCCGCGTTCTTCTTCGCCCGCATCTGTTCCAGTTCGGTGTCGGTGACGACGAAGCCGCCGCCGACCGAATAATAGACGCGCTTGACGAGCAGCCGGCCGTCCCTGTCATAGGCGGAAAAAACCATGCCGTTTGCATGGCCGGGCAATGGCTGTTTCTTGTCGAAGACCAAATCGGTTTTCGGCTGGAACTGATAGGCGGGATGCCCATCCGGCGTGATGCGGCCGGTGCGCTCCACCGTGTCGACGATGCCGTCCATCCGGTCGGGATCGACGCTGTCGGGCGCCTCGCCCATCAACCCGAGAATGACAGCCCTGCCCGTGCCGTGGCCGATGCCGGTATGGGCGAGCGAGCCGTGCAGGCTGACTTTGATGGCTGTGACCTGTGCGCCCGATGACGGGCGCGGCCATTCGTTCGACAGGATCAGCTCCAGGAACCGGTTGGCGGCCGACATCGGACCCATCGTGTGTGAACTCGACGGCCCGACACCGATCTTGAAGACATCGAATACCGAGAGAAACATGGGTGCGCCTTCTGTATATGAGGATGCAAGCTTAAGCGAGGTCGGTTTCGAATCCGTGCAGCACACCGACATCGCATGGAGCCGGTGCGACATTCCGGCTGCCCACTGGAGCGCCGCGTGTCCCATAAGACGCGCTGGCACTTTGAGTGTGCGCATAATCCCTTCCGAAAATCGAATCCGATTTTCGGGGTCATGCGTTAAGCCAAGCGGTCCGCCTTACCAATGATTGCTGCATTCAATCAAGCCTAGGCGGAGGAAGAACTGGTTGCCTTATCTTGACAGTCTGCACCGACTCCCAATGTCCTGCTGACGTCGATGCTAGAACCTTGCAGATTGGGAGATTGGACACATGGCGCTCAAACGGATGGACAACGTAGGAATCGTCGTCGAAGACCTCGGAGTGACGATTGATTTCTTTCGCGAGCTCGGCCTCGAGCTCGAAGGGCGGGCCACGATCGAAGGAGAATGGGCCGGACGTGTCACTGGACTGGGCAATCAGCATGTCGAGATTGCCATGATGCGCACACCGGATGGCCATAGCCGGCTCGAGCTCTCCCGCTTCCTCACGCCGCCCGTCGTCGCAGATCACCGCAACGCCCCGGTCAACGCGCTCGGCTACCTCCGCGTCATGTTCACGGTTGATGACATCAATGAGACGCTTGACAGGCTGCGTAAGCGCGGCGCGCAGCTCGAAGGCGAAGTCGTGGACTATCAAGACACGTATCGGCTCTGCTACATCCGCGGGCCTGAAGGGCTTCTCATCGGACTGGCCCAAGAACTCTGAGCGCAATACGAAGTCAATGACGACGAACGGCAACTGCGCTATGCGCGAAGCTTTTCGTTACGATCATCTTGAATGACCGTGCCGTCGGCTCCATCCGGTGGGGTGGACGTCGTCGAGATCTGTCGTTGATCGACCATGGTTGACGTTGCCCCGTTCAGCAGGCGTTTTTCGATCTCCTGCAGGTCGAGGATCGCGCGGTTCATTTGGCCAACTGGAGTTTCGCGCCAAACCAGACGCGAGCGATTATCCTGCCATAGCTGGATCAGCCACCGTCGGCCTGGAACCTCGATCGTCTCGTGGATGAACCATGCCCCGACTGCCGCAACGAAAAGCGTCACCATGATGAGCGCCGGTTCCGGCATCAATGCATCAAAAGTCAGACGCGCCAGGAACATGATGGGGACATGGAAAAGGTAAAGTGAAAAGCTGATCTTTCCGAAAAACCGTACCGGCCCAGCTGCCAGGACACGGGCTGCGATGGGAGGCTGTCGAGCGACGAGCCCGACAATGACGGCCGCGGCCACCGCACTTTGCAGGCTCCAAAATACCGGGGAAAAGCCGGGCAAGATATGCCGGTAAGTGAAAAACACCGCCAGAGCGAAGAGCGTTAAAATGCCTGTAAGGGCAGATGGAAACCAGCTGTTCCAGTAGGAATGCATCATTCCGGCAAGTGCGCCGAACAGAAAGTAAGGGAGCTTGGAGACGAGCAGGATTCCCGGGCCTGGCAATTCGACCAGGCCATCCACGACGACGGCCACGGTCAGGCCCACAATTATGCCGCTATAGCGGTGCGGCTGGGCCAAGCAAAGCCACAGGACAGGAAAGAACAGATAGAACTGGATCTCGGGTGGTATCGACCAGAAAACACCACTCGAGCCGAGAAGAAAGATATGACGTACAAAGTCCGTGCCGCTAACGATCGGCTGAATAAAATCCAGATTTTGCATGCTCGACAGCATCGCCACGAGAATGACGGCCGCCAGGTAAACCGGATAGATGCGGGCAAAGCGGCTCACCAGAAAATCCAGCACGTTTTCTCTCGTGACCGGCCGTGAGCCATAGAGATGGGCCATCAGGAAGCCGCTGAGCGCAAAAAACAAACCGACGGCTTCGTCGCCCATCGTCACGAGATGCGGAGCTGTGATCGGAAAGATAAGGCCAATATGGGCTCCAACGACCAGAAGCGCAGCGACACCGCGCAGGCCATCGAGACTCGGGATGTAATCCGGCCGACTCATGGGTCACTTTTGAATTCGGAGTTCAGGTTCAGTCCTGAACAATTGGCCATCACGACTTTACAAGCGGTTAACACGGCGCCCTGCTCGCGCACCTCTAGACTGGTGTGGCGCTAGCATGCATCGTCAAGACGGCAAATTGCTTTGGAAAACGGAACCACTCTCCATGACAGCCACCAACCGCATCGCCCTCTCCAGCGACCACGCCGCCATTCAACTCCGGCAGGCCATTGCCGGTCATATCGCGGCGCAAGGCTGGATAGCGGTCGACATCGGACCGACAACGCCGGAGAGCACACACTATCCTCACCACGGCCAAGCGGCGGCGCGTCTCGTCGCCTCCGGCGATTGCCGGTTTGGCATCATCCTATGCGGCACCGGCCAGGGCATCATGATGGCGGCGAACAAGGTAAAGGGCATCCGTTGCGGCGTCTGCGCAGACACATTCTCCGCCCGTATGATCCGCCAGCACAACGATGCCAACATGCTTTCGATTGGCGTGCGCGTCGTGGGCGAAGGGCTGGCGCTCGATATCGTCGATGCATTCCTGACCGCTCGCTTCGAGGGCGGCCGGCATGCGACGCGGGTGGGGATGATTGAGGCGGGGTAGCGCCGTCCTTTTCTCCTTCTTTGGGTTCCATCCCTAATCCCCAGGCTGACGGATCACCGCATTGCTCCATTTAGGCCCAGAAGATGCCGGTCGGCTATCCGCCAAGCCTTGTCGTTTCCCGACGGCTCGATTATGCCGAACTGCCGCATGGCCAAACTCGCGTAAAGCCGCCGAACTCGGCCATGCAGCATAATCCGACTTGCGGCATAGTGGTCGCGTTCATGCGGAGACCGAATCACTGATGACGACGGCGGATTATATCGCTCTGACTTTCTTTGCCTTTGTCTGGATGGGCTATTCCTGGCTGCTGCACGGCCGCACCTTCTTCGGACGCACCAGCCTGACCCATGCGATGACCGAACGGCGCCGGGAGTGGATCTACAATTCGCTGCGCCGCGACCTGAAGATGATCGACACGCAAATCATGGCCGGCCTGCAGAACGGCACCGCCTTCTTTGCCTCGACGTCGATCTTCGCGATCGGCAGCTGCTTTGCTTTGCTCGGAGCGACGGAGAAGGTCGATGCCGTCTTCGCCGACCTGCCCTTCGTCTTCCATGGCGGCCATGCCGTCTTCGAGATGAAGGTCGGTGGGCTGGCAGCGCTTTTCGGCTACGCCTTCTTCAAATTCGGCTGGTCCTATCGGCTGTTCAACTACTGCACCATTCTTTTCGGCTCGATCCCGATGATGCGCGACAGCGAGCGCGACGTCATCGCCGCCGAGCGGGCGGCCGAACGCGTCATCCGCATGAACGTCATTGCCGGCAGCAATTTCAACGAGGGGCTCAGGGCGATCTTCCTGTCGATCGGCTATCTCGGCTGGTTCATCAACCCCTATGTCTTCATGATGACGACGGCGATCGTCATCTTCGTGCTGACACGCCGGCAATTTTTCTCGCAGGCGCGACTGGCGATCATGGATGCCGGTCCGCCATCAAATCTCCACCTTTCTGCTATTGGCCGCGATAGTCCGTCGAGCGGCGGAAATGATTTGCCCGAGGGACTTTGATGATATTGCCGGCAACGAAAGCCGATGCGGCGGTAAAACCGCCGCGCATCGGTCTATTGGATACGGCGCGCGGCGTCGCGCTGATCGCCATGGCGAGCTACCATTTCAGCTGGGACATGGAGTTCATGGGCTATCTCGCGCCGGGCACGGCCGAAACCGGCTGGCTGAAGATTTATGCCCGGGCGATCGCCACGACCTTTCTCTTCATCGTCGGCATCAGCCTGGTGCTATCGAGCACGCCCGGGATTCGCTGGCCCTCCTACTGGAAGCGCTTCGGCATGATCGCCGCGGCAGCCGCGCTCATCTCGATCGCCACGCGCATCGCGATGCCGAACGAGTGGATCTATTTCGGCATCCTGCACTGTATCGCGGTGCTCACGCTCATCGGCGTCGTTTTTTTGAGGCTGCCGCTCGCCTTCACGCTCATCGCCACGCTCGCGCTCTTTGCCGCCTGGATCACCGATAATTTCGGGCCACCCGGCCTGCTTCGCTCATCCGTCTTCGATCCCAGATATCTCGCCTGGATCGGCCTTGCCGTGACGCCGGAACGCTCTAACGACTACGTCCCGCTGTTTCCCTGGGCCGTGCCCTTCTTCGCTGGATTGAGTATTGCCTCGATCGCCATCAAAACCGGGCTGCCGCAGCGGCTTGCCGCCATTGGCACCGGTTCCTGGTGGCCGGCAAGGCTCGGCCGCCACAGCCTTGCTTTCTATCTCATCCATCAGCCGGTGTTGATCGGCATCGCCTACGGGCTTTCCCTCGTCGTCCCGCCGCAGGCGCCGGATCCGCTCGCGACTTACCTAAGGCAATGCAACGCCTCTTGCGTCATGCAGCAAGGCGAAGCGCTTTGCCGTGGCTTCTGCCAGTGCACGCTGGACAAATTGCAGGCTCAAGCCCTGTTCACGCCGCTGCAGGCGGGAGAGATCGATATTCGGAACGACGAGCGGGTCCAGACGATCGCCGCCGAATGCAGCGTCGAGGCACAATAGAGGTTGGCAGCCCGGTAGCCGCTTTTCAGGTGGTGACGCCGATTTCGGCGAGGCGGCCGAGGCAGGTCTCTTCGATAGCGTCAAGTTCCGCCAGCGTGTCGTCGATATCCTTGCGCTTCTGGCGCAGGTCGTCGCGCTTCTCGTCGACGCGCTTCATGAGGAGTTTCAGCTGGCCGAGTTCGCCCGGCGGCTCCTTGTAGACCTGGATGATCTCGCGGATTTCGGCGATGGTGAAACCGATGCGCCGGCCGCGCAGGATTTCCCCGATGAGGCGCCGGTCGGCTTGCCGGAACAGACGCGTGCGCCCGCGCCGCTCCGGATGGATCAGTCCCTCGTCCTCATAGAAGCGGAGCGTGCGCGTCGAGACCCCGAATTCGCGCGTCAGCTCCGTTATGCTATAATATTTGTTCACCGGCATGTGTTCCCCGTCGTCGGACAGACGATAATATTGACTTTTACGTAATAGTCAATTTTTGGCCGTTCAGATGCCGAACCACCAGGTGGCGATGCCGAGAAAGGCGAAGAAGCCGGTACAGTCCGTCACCGTCGTGACGAAGACCGACGAGGCGATCGCCGGGTCGGCGCCCATCTTGTCGAGCAGTAGCGGCAGAAGGATGCCGGCAAGAGCGGCTGCCATCAGGTTGATGACCATCGCCGCCGCAATCACCCCGCCGAGCTGGTAGTCGTGGAACCAGGTCCCGGCGATCGCGCCCATGATCGTCGCGAAGACGATGCCGTTCAGGATGCCGACGCCCGCCTCCCTGCGGATGATGCGGCCGGCATTGTAGATGTCGAGATCGCGGGTCGCGAGCGCGCGCACCGTCACCGTCATCGTCTGCGTGCCGGCATTGCCGCCCATCGAGGCGACGATCGGCATCAGCACGGCAAGCGCGATCATCTTCTCGATCGAGCCGTCAAACAGCCCGATGACGCTGGCCGACAGCATCGCCGTGCCGAGATTGATCAAAAGCCACAGGAAGCGCGAACGCACCGTCGAGAGCACATTGTCCGACAGCTCTTCGTCGCCGACGCCGCCGAGGCGCTTGATGTCCTCGTCCGCCTCCTCGTGGATGACGTCGACGACGTCGTCGATGGTCAACACGCCGACCAGCCGGCCGTTCTCATCGACGACGGCGGCCGAGAGAAGGTCGTACTGCTCGAAGAGCTGAGCCGCCTCCTCCTGGTCCATCTCGGCCGGAACCGGATGGTTCGTCTCGCGCATGATCTGCTCGATCTTCGTCTGCCGCTTGGTGCGCAGGATCTGATCGAGATCGACGGCGCCGAGCAGCTTGAAGGTCGGGTCGATGACGAAGATCTGCGAGAAGGAATAGGGCAGATCCTCCTCGTCGCGCATGTAGTCGATCGTCTGTCCCACAGTCCAGAATGGCGGCACGGCGACGAATTCCGTCTGCATGCGGCGCCCGGCCGAGCTTTCGGGATAGTCGAGCGCCCGGCGCAGCCGCACCCGCTCGGTGAACGGCAGCTGGGCGAGGATCTCTTCCCGGTCCTCCTTGTCGAGGTCTTCGAGAATATAGACGGCGTCGTCCGAATCGAGCTCGCCGATCGCGGCGGCGATCTGGTCGTTCGGCATCTGGTCGACGATCTCGCGGCGGATCGCCTCGTCGACTTCGGTCAGCGCCGTCATGTCGAAATCGTCGCCGAGCAGGCGCACCAGCGCCAGGCGCTGATCCGGCTGGATCGCCTCCAGCAGGTCGCCTATTTCGGATTCATGCAGCCGGGCAACGTTCTGGCGCAGGAACAGCGTGTCGCGGTCGGCGATTGCGGCGCCGACAAGCGCCAGGAAATCGCCGCGGACATTGCCGTCCTCGTCGTAGATATCGGCTTCTTCGTCATCAGGACGCCTGCGAATGCGGTCTTCCCCATCGGTCGTCGTCATCTGCCGCCCTCGCATCTGGTTCGAATTTCAACGGCTGCCGCGCCGCATTCGCAAATGTTGGCCGAAAACACATTATCAACAAGCGGATAAGCGAATCCCGCAAGGCTCCCGCAGCCGGAATTCTTGGCCCCTGCTAGCCCAAAGCACCCGTGTCGTAAAGCGGCAAACCCTGCTTCGTGATGACAATGCCCGCGGCCGGCGATAGTTTCCTCACCCGTCCAAGCAGAGGAAGCCTGCCCCATGCCCATCCGTCCGATTCTGCGCTATCCACATCCGGGCCTGAAGACTGCCTGCGCGCCGGTGACGGCCTTCGATTCCTCGCTCACAGCACTTGCCGACGATCTGCTGGCGACGATGCGCGCAGCCCCCGGCGTAGGCATCACCGCCGCCCATATCGGTGTCTTCAACCGTGTCACGGTGCTGGAGCTCGACAAGGCCGACGGCGTGCACCTCTATGTCAATCCTCATATCACCTGGTTTTCGAAGGAGACGGTGAGCCATACCGAAGGCAGCGTATCCATGCCTGGCGCGACCGACGAGGTGACGCGCCCGCGAGCAATCCGCTTCCGCTATCAGGATGCCGAGGGCGCCGTGCACGAGGACGGTGCCGAAGATTTCCTTGCCATCTGCATCCAGCACGAAGTCGACCAGCTCGATGGCATTTTCTGGCTGCAGCGCCTCTCGCGCCTGAAGCGCGACCGTCTCGTGAAGAAATGGGAGAAGGCCGAGAGTTGACAATCACGACTGACAATCACGGCTGACAAATCGCCGTCCGCACCGAACCATTCGCCGCTGCCGGCGTTTCCAGCAAAAGCAACAAGGAGCGACTGCAATGGCAAGGATCGGTGACAAGACCCCGATTTCGCGGGAAAAGCCTGAGCTTTCCCGTGAAGAGGATTATCGCGACCTCGAAGAACGCAACCTCGATGACGGCTGGCCCTATGCCGATGACAGCGGCGCCGGCACCGGCGGCCCGGATAATCGCCCTTACGGCGAGGCTGCGGCCAATTTCGACAGCGATCCCAACAAGGGCTTCCGGATAGACGGCACGGATGAGGACGGCAACGAGAACCGCCTGAAGGATTCGCTGCGCGCCGATACGATCGACCGCGATGAAAGTGACGAGCTGGAAGCGCGGGTGAACGACAATCTCGAAAACATCCCTGATGTCGATATCGACAGCATCGAGGTTCATGCAGACGGTCACGTCGTCACCCTGGAAGGTTCGGTGGAAACGATCGGCATCGCCCGCAAGGTCGAACTCGCCGCGCTTTCGGTCGACGGTGTCCATCATGTGCGCAACAAACTGCAGCTGACCGGTGTCGACGCGCATATCCCGAACGAGGACTAACGTCACGCATACGGACAATCGGCGGAAGGCGCCGATGCCTCCCGCCCGCCTGTTACATTACCAAAAGTTAACAATTTCAGATTGCAGCCGGATACGTCTTTTGAGGCACCGTATTTTGCCGTTTTACTTAGGCAGCTTTTGTAACGCGAACGTCAATTTCGTTGATAACACTGTGATTTCATTTGGACAAAAGGTCGCGGCTGCGTCGCCTTTTTATCACAAAATTGCCTGAATTGGGGCGCGAACTCGTGTTTGCCGAGGGTTAGTTTATGTTGTGGAATTCAACAGCAGATTGAGGAGATAGACCCATGCGCATCAAATTTGCCCTTGCCGCTTCCCTGTTCGCCGTCAGCCTTGCAGGCGCTGCCTTCGCCCAGCCGACCTATTCCGATGACTACACCAACGACAGCGACGGCTTCGCGCCGAGCCCGACGTCGAAACCGGCCCCGGTCCACTACAGCAGCCGCAAGGCCCCGGCCTATTCCAGCGACTATACCAATGACAGCGATGGTTTTGCACCGAGCGCCATGGCAGCCCCTGCCGTCGACAAGACCGCAACGGCCAGCATCACGCCGCTGCCCCCATGCCACAGCATGATCGGCCCGAAGGGCTCCCACACCAAGGGTGCCGACAGCGGCGCCTCCCGCACCGAAGCATGCCGCGCGACGCATTGAACCGATAGAAGACCTGGATCCGATAAAAGAAAGGGATCCGACAAAAGAAAGGGCCGGAAATCGGCCCTTTCTTTTCAATCCATCTTTATGTCGTCTCAGAATGCCAATGGAACGAGCCGGTAACGGGTCGTGGCCATGAAAGCCTCGTAAGCAGGATCCTGCTTGAGCAGACCTTCTTCCGCCAGGAGGCGGAAACATTGTGCGGCCAGGGCCGTCGCATAGATGGCGAAATTCCAAAGGCTCGGATGAGCCAGGAAGAAGCCGATGTGTGTCATCAGATATCCCGCATACATCGGGTGGCGGATAAATTTGTAAGGCCCGCCGATCTTGACGCCGCGATTGGCCGGCACCAGGCCGAAGCTTCGCCGCAATGCCAGCTTTGCCGATATCTGCAAGATGAAACCGAGCGCCATCACCGTCCCGCAGAATGCGAGCGGCGCTAGCGGCTGTGTCGCAGAGGGCGCGGCAAGCAGCGGGAAGATCGTGCCAATGGCAGTAACCGTCCAGTCGAAGAAGCGTAGCGACGCATTTCTCGTCGGCCGGCGGGTCAGGATGAGGAATGCGGCAGCTCCCTCCGAAACGATCAGCAGGCAGTCGATGATCGCGCGATCGTCCTGCATCTGCGGCAGGACCCGCATGACGATCCCAACGAAGAAATAACCGATGAGAACCTTCTCGATAATATCGACAACGAAATACACATCGAGGAACGACCAGCTTGCCGCTGCTTTTTTTCTCATTGTCCTCGGACTTCCATATTCACACTGCTGTGATGTCCTATATATTTCCGCCGCTAATTATCGGTTAAAACGCTGGCTCAGATCTGACGGTGAAGCGATTGCCGAGCCTGACGGCAGAAAGACTCGAACGTCCAAGGGTTCCTCGACAGCGACCTCAACGCTACGCGACCGCCAAAGCTTCCACGAAGCATTGTTCCCCTAGAAAAAGCCGAAACCAGCCTTTCTTTCCGATACAAATTGCCCCGGTCGCCGCGATTAGTCAGGTTTCGCCGGCCGTTTCGCCGAAAACCGCTTCGAAGGCGGTGCGCAGCCGGATATCGACATCAGCCATCATCACCGGCAAGCCAAGATCGACGAGGCTGGTCACGCCATAGGCCGATATCCCGCAGGGCACGATGCCGCCGAAATGATCGAGATCGGGATCGACGTTGAGCGACAGTCCGTGGAAGGTCACCCATTTCCGCAGCCTTATGCCGAGAGCGGCGATCTTGTCCTCGGCCATCGTCCCATCGGCCAGCAATGGCTTTTCCGGCCGTCGCACCCAGACGCCGACGCGATCTTCACGTCGCTCACCGCGCACATTCATCATGTCGAGCGTGCGGATGACGACATCTTCAAGGGCGGCAACGAAGGCGCGCACGTCCTGACGCCGCCTCTTCAGATCGAGCATGACATAGGCGACGCGCTGGCCGGGCCCATGATAGGTGTATTCACCGCCACGCCCGGTCGCAAAGACCGGAAATCGATTCGGCTGGACGAGATCCCTCGCATTGGCGCTGGTGCCGGCAGTATAGAGCGGCGGATGTTCGACGAGCCAGACGAGCTCATCACCGCCATCTGATATCACCGCCACCTCGCGCTCCATCGTCTCCACCGCCTCCTCATAGGGAACGAGGCCATCGGCGATGCGCCAACGGACCGGCCGCGTGCCGAGTTGGGGAAGCATGGAGAATTCGAGATCGGTGCGAAGCATGGCCATTCCTCGCCGCTCTCCCCGAAATGCCTGTGAAATAGGGGCGGCAGGACAGCTATATGGACCCGTTTCGAGACCAATTCAAATGCTGTGACCGGTTTTCAAAAAAACTGTCGTATCGCCCTTGTGCACCCCAGATGCTTTTGCTACATGCTGCCCCGCCGACGCAAATCGGCACCTACCACGATGCGGTCGTGGCGGAATTGGTAGACGCGCAGCGTTGAGGTCGCTGTGGGGCAACCCGTGGAAGTTCGAGTCTTCTCGACCGCACCATTTCCCTTCAGGGAAACGCTTTCTAAGCGAAGATTTCGTTTTCACCTCGAAGCCATTTGCGATTGCTCGGCTTGATCGCCCGGCCTTCTCATGGTTGATGGCGTCATCCTCGCAAGAATCAGCGGCCATGTCAGCGTCCCATCAAAATCCCCTGCAGGGCATGGCCATCATGTCCGGCGCCATGCTCATCCTGCCGACCATGGATGCGATCGCCAAATATATGGCGACCTTCGAGGCGATGTCGCCGGGTCAGGTGACCTTCTACCGATTCTTCTTCCAGATTGCCTGCACCCTGCCGATTCTTTTCGCCCTTTTCGGGCTGAAGGCGCTCTCGGCCAAACGGCCATGGATGAACCTGCTGCGCGGTGTGCTGCACGGTGCTGCAAGCCTGCTGTTCTTCGTCGCCGTCAAATACATGCCGCTCGCCGATGTCTTCGCCATCTATTTCGTCGAGCCCTTCATGCTGACCGCCCTGTCGGCGCTGTTTCTCGGCGACAAGGTCGGCTGGCGGCGCTGGACAGCGATCGTCGTCGGTTTCGCCGGCGCGATGATCGTCATTCAGCCAAGTTACGAAATTTTCGGCTTGAAGGCGCTGCTGCCGGTCGCCTGTGCCTTTCTGTTCTCGCTCTATCTCTTCCTCAACCGCGCCATCGGCGAGGCCGATTCGCCGCTGACCATGCAGACGATGGCCGGCATCGGCGGAACGGTCTTCATGGCGGCTGCCCTTCTCGTCGGCAGCACTTCCGGCAATGCCGATTTTACCGTCTCCCTGCCCTCCTCCGTGCTCGGCCTTATCCTGCTTCTCGCCCTCGGCTCGATCTCCGGATATGCGCATATGCTGGTGGTCCGGGCTTTCCGGCTCGCGCCGCTGTCGCTGCTAGCGCCGTTCCAGTACTTCGAGATCATCTCGGCGACCGTTCTCGGTTATGCGCTGTTCAACGATTTCCCGAGCTTTTCCAAATGGATCGGCATCTTCGTCATCGTTGCGTCTGGCCTCTTCATCATCTGGCGCGAGCGGCTGCAGGCGCAATCGTTAAAATCTTCCTGACCTCGGGAATGTCAGGTTAACTCCTCTTCTTGAGGGATCGTCAATTCGCCGGCGCTAAAATTGTCTCCGGTTTCATGATGAAGCCTGGAGTTAAAACATGAGCGAATTTCGTCTCGCTTTTCCGGCCTGTGTGGTGGCCGGCAAGCATCGGCTGACGGCCGAAGATATAGTGCTGCTGCGCAAACATGCTTTTCCGGAGGGCATCCGGACATCCGACGATGTCGTGGCGATGTTGGCGCTCAATAATTCCTGCCCTGAAAAATGTGCCGCTTGGAACGCTTTTTTCGTGGAGCAGCTCGCCGGCTTCATCGTTCGCTACACCTATCCGCAAGGCTCACTTGATGAAATCAACGTCGCCTGGATCATGCGCATGTTTACGACCGATGGTGTCGTCAACTCGGCGCTGGAACTCGAGCTCATTCTTCACGTCATGGAGATCTCGGCCGATGTCCCGGGCGAGTTGAGAGCGCTCACCCTCGATCAGCTCCGCCTGGCGATCACCGACAATATCGGTGGCTACAAGCTGTCGCGTGCCGTCGATCGTCGGGGCATCACCCGCCAGGACATCGATTTCGCGATGCGCATCTTCAGAAGCGTCGCCGAAGGCGGCGTTATCCCCGTCTCGTCGGTCGAATATGGCGTGCTCCAGCAGATCGAGCAGGCAACGCTGGACTGCGCCAATCATCCGCACTGGGCGGGGATCATGGCCGCCGTCAAGCTGCGCGAATATGCCGAGCCGCGGCGCAGCCGCTGGCTGCGCATCGTCGACGAGGAACCCGTCTCGGAAGCCGCTGTCGCCTGACGCTCCGCAAGCCTGATTGTGCGTTCCGGTGTTTTATGCGTAAAACTCCGGGACGCATTTCTGGGTGGAGTCTCGATGTTCAAGAAAATCCTGATCGCGAATCGCGGCGAAATCGCCTGCCGCGTGATCAAGACTGCACGCCGCATGGGCATTCTGACCGTCGCGGTCTATTCGGATGCGGATCGGGACGCGCTGCATGTCGAGATGGCCGACGAGGCTGTTCATATCGGCCCGGCCGCAGCGTCGGAGAGTTATCTGGCTGCCGAAAAGATCATCGCGGCCTGCAAGGCGACGGGCGCCGAGGCGGTGCATCCCGGTTACGGCTTCCTGTCCGAACGCGCCTCCTTCTGCGCCGAACTGGAAAAACAGGGCATCGTCTTCATCGGCCCGAAGCCGAAGGCCATCATGGCGATGGGCGACAAGATCGAATCGAAAAAATTCGCCAATGCCGCCGGTGTATCCACAGTGCCTGGCCATCTTGGCATCATCGTGGATGCGCCCCATGCGGAGGTGATCGCTGGCGGGATCGGTTATCCCGTCATGATCAAGGCGTCGGCTGGTGGCGGCGGCAAGGGCATGCGCATTGCATGGAACCAGGCAGAAGTGCGCGACGGCTTCGAGCGTGCCCGCTCCGAGGCGAAAAGCTCCTTCGGCGACGACCGCCTCTTCATCGAGAAGTTCGTCGTCGAACCCCGCCATATCGAAATCCAGGTGCTGGCCGACGCGCATGGCAACGTCGTGTACCTCGGCGAGCGCGAGTGCTCGATCCAGCGGCGGAACCAGAAGGTGGCGGAAGAGGCGCCCTCGCCCTTCCTCGACGAAATGACCCGCAAGGCCATGGGCGAGCAATCGGTGGCGCTGGCCAAGGCCGTCGACTACCAGAGCGCCGGAACGGTCGAATTCATCGTCGACCGCGATCGCAATTTCTATTTCCTCGAAATGAATACTCGCCTGCAGGTCGAACATCCCGTGACCGAACTCATTACCGGCATCGATCTTGTCGAGCAGATGATCCGGGTCGCAGCGGGAGAGCCTCTTCCACTCGCCCAGGAGGACATCAAGCTCGATGGCTGGGCGATCGAGAGCAGGCTCTACGCCGAAGATCCTTACCGCAACTTCCTGCCCTCGATCGGCCGCCTGACGCGCTACCGCCCGCCGGCGGAAGGCAGGACCGGCAATGTCGTCCTCCGCAACGATACCGGCGTCTTCGAGGGTGCCGAGATTTCGATGTATTACGATCCGATGATCGCCAAGCTCTGCACCTGGGCGCCGACACGGCTTGAGGCGATCGACGCCATGGGCCGGGCGCTCGACGGCTTCGTCGTCGATGGCATCGAGCACAATGTTCCTTTCCTGTCGGCGCTGATGAAACATCCGCGCTGGCGCGAAGGCCGGCTGTCCACCGGCTTCATCGCCGAGGAATATCCCGATGGTTTTGCGCCAATGAAACCGGACCCGGCGGAAGAAGCCGTGCTTGCGAGCATTGCCCTCTCCGCTTCGCTGATTGAGACGAACCGCCGCGAACGGTTTGCCGATCGTCTGCGCGCCGCATCGGGCGCGTTGCGCGAAGATTGGGTGGTCAAGATCGGCGACAAGTACGTCGCGGCACGATTGCTCGACGGTCTCGTCACCATCCCCTTCGATATGGACATCGCGATCGAGGGCGAGAACAACAGCGTTGTCACCGATTGGAGACCGGGCGACCCAGTCTGGAGCGGCAAGGTCGGAGGTCGCGACATTGCCGCGCAGATTCGCCCCGTTCTAAACGGGTTGCGTATCGACTGGCAGGGGCTTTCGGTGATTGCCAAGGCCTTTTCGCCGCGTCATGCCGAACTCGACAGGCTGATGCCGGTAAAGCTGCCGCCCGATACCTCCAAGCTCCTGCTCTGCCCGATGCCCGGCCTCGTCGTCGCCATCGCAGTTGCCGAGGGCCAGGAGGTCAAGGCCGGTGAGACGCTTGCGATCGTCGAAGCGATGAAGATGGAGAACGTGCTGCGCGCCGACCGCGATCTCGTCGTCTCGAAGATCAATGCCGCGGCCGGCGAAAGCCTGGCCGTCGATGCCGTGATCATGGAATTCGCCTGAGAGGAAGAGACCGGGCGAATGGCTGTTTTCGCTTGAGCCGAGTTCGTCGACCTTCGCGTCGGGGCTTGGCCAAGTCAGTGGTCATCGGCAGGCCGGCGCCGGCCAGGAGACCTCCATCTTGTCACCGACCGACTGCCGAAGATCGTCGCCTGGTACTTGCGAGGTAAGAGCCAAACCGAGCCGATAATCACCCACAACGACGCCGCTTGAAGACATCAACAGAAGCATCGAGCTGATGCACCAGGGCAAGAGCATCCGCTGCGTGGTCTTGTACTAAACACTGCCATAAAGACTGCGGGCTTGAAGTAAAACTGCTCGCTACCCCAAAAATAACTGGCCGGATCTGCAAAGGGCTTCACCAAGTGTGAAGCCCTTTCATGTTACCGTTTCGGTGCTTGGCACTCATGCTTTGGCAAAGGGGACCCTATGATCTTTCGGACTGTTATTTCGGCTTGCGCATTTGTGTTACTGCCCGCCATCGCACTTGCGGACCCCACAGGTTCCTACAAGGTCGCCGGCACCAGCGAGGACGGCAGCGAGTATCAGGGCACCGTCAAGGTGCTTCGCAACGGCGAGACCTATATCGTCGACTGGATGATCGGCAAGAACGAGTCGATCGGCACCGGCCTCGGCGCAAAATTCAGTGGCGATCGTTTCGAAATGGGTCCGGCAAGCGACGAGGACACGGCGATCTCCGTCGGTTACGTCTCCAAGGAGAATTTCGGCATCGCCATGTATTTCGAGCAGCCGGACGGCAGCTGGCAGGGTGTCTGGACCTATGGCGGCTCGGAAAAGGTTTCGAGCGAAATCTGGACTCGTGAGTAAACCGCGCGTATCAGGCGTCGGCATTGGATCCGGAAGTTTTTAGGTCCGGATCTAAATCAAAGAATTAGAGCATGATGTCTTCCGAAAACCGCGCACACTTTTCGGCCTCGTGCTCTGAGTGAGGTAAACAGCCTTTGATCTATGTCGACGCCGATGCCTGCCCGGTAAAGCCGGAAATCCTGAAGGTAGCCGAACGCCACGGCCTCGAAGTTACCTTCGTTGCCAATTCCGGCCTGCGCCCCTCGCGCGATCCGATGATCCGCAACATCATCGTCTCCAACGCCTTCGATGCCGCCGACAACTGGATCGCCGAACGCGCCGGCACGGGCGACGTCGTTGTCACCGCAGATGTGCCGCTCGCCGTGCGCTGCGTCGCGACCGGAGCCTTCGTCAGCGGACCCACAGGCCGCGTCTTCGACGAGACCAATATCGGCATGGCAAGCGCCATGCGCGATCTCGGCGCGCACCTGCGCGAAACCGGCGAGAGCAAGGGCTACAACGCCGCCTTCAGCCCGAAAGACCGCTCACGCTTCCTCGAAACCTTCGATCGCCTCTGCCGCCGCGCCAAAAGCCTTGCCGCGGAGGCTGACGGGCAGCCGTGATGCAGCAACTAAAGGTGCGATAGCGTCCTTTGCACGTCTGAAAGACGCGCGGCGCTGTAAGCGGCAAGAAGCGGCCGGCATGGCAGCTGTGCCGATTCCGATCTTGAACACCGCCGCTTCCTCACGCATATAGGCTTCATCGCAGACGACTGCGGCATCCTCCAGGATGCAACTGTCGCGGGGACGGCCTCGCTCTTCAACAAGGAGAGTCGCATGGCCTGGTTTCTGCTATTCCTCGCCGGTCTTTTCGAATGTGGTTGGGCAATCGGCCTTAAATATACCGATGGCTTCACCCGGCCGCTGCCGACGGCGCTGACCACCATATCGATGGTCATCAGCATCGTGCTGCTCGGCCTGGCGGTGAAGCATCTCCCGATCGGCACCGCCTATGCGGTCTGGACCGGCATAGGCACGGTCGGCACCGTATGTCTCGGCATCTGGCTGCTTGGTGATGCGGCAAGTGTCTCCCGCCTTGCCTGCATCACGCTGATCGTCGCCGGCATCGCCGGTCTCAAGCTTACCGCCTAATGTGAGGTTGAGGGGCGTCGCCGACGCCCCTCAGTGTATCGTTCAGGCTGCCTTGCGGTTATCGACGGCAAAAGCGCCGGGACCGGAGAAGAACAGGTAGAGGAAAACGAAGCAGAACAGGATCGCGGCGTCGCCCTGGTTGACGGCCGGGAAGAAGCTGTTCGGGGCATGCGCCATGAAATAGGCGACCGCCATTTCGCCGGCCAGCAGGAAGGCGACAGGCCGCGTCAGCAGGCCGACGAGAATGAGGATACCGCCGATCAGCTCAAGAAGGGCGGCGAAAAGCATCAGCGGCGGCAACGGGCCGGCCATCTGCGCAGCCGGGAAAGCGAAAAGCTTCATCGTGCCGTGTTCGATGAACAGCAGCGCGGTGATGATTCTGAGAGCGGCCAGCCCATAGGGGCGATAGGCAGAAAGACGCTCGAAAGTTGACATTAAACCTCTCCTTTAAAACAATGAGAGTCGAGCGTTAGCCTGTCCCCCGCAGGGATTGAACACACGGATCGCTGACGGCCGTTCACTTTTTCGACAGTGGCTAAACACCTGAGCGGACAGTTTTATTCGTCGGCGGCCGTCAAAGCGGGATGTTGTCGTGTTTCTTCCACGGATTGGCGAGATCCTTGTTGCGCAGCATCTTTAGACCGCGCGCCAGCCGCCGGCGGGTCGAGTGCGGCATGATCACCTCATCGACATAACCGCGCTCGGCGGCGACGAAGGGCGAGAGGAACCGGTCCTCATACATTTTCGTATGCGCGGCGATCTTTTCGGGATCGGCGATATCCTTGCGGAAGATGATCTCGACAGCACCCCTGGCGCCCATCACTGCGATCTGCGCCGTCGGCCAGGCATAGTTGAGGTCGCCGCGAAGATGCTTTGACGCCATCACGTCATAGGCGCCGCCGAAGGCCTTGCGGGTGATGACGGTGAGCTTCGGCACCGTCGCCTCGGCATAGGCAAAGAGCAGCTTGGCGCCGTGCTTGATGAGGCCGCCATATTCCTGCGCCGTCCCCGGCAGGAAGCCCGGCACGTCGACGAAGGTGACGATCGGAATGTTGAAGCAATCGCAGAAGCGCACGAACCGGGCCGCCTTGCGCGAGGCGTCGCTGTCGAGAACGCCGGCCAGCACCATCGGCTGGTTGGCGACGACACCGACGGTGGAGCCTTCGACGCGGCCGAAGCCGCAGACAATGTTTTTGGCAAAGCTCGCCTGGATCTCGAAGAAATCCCCCTCGTCCGCCACCTTCCGGATCAGTTCCTTGATGTCGTAAGGCTTGTTGGAGCCCGCCGGCACCAGCGTATCGAGCGACATGTCGACCTCCGTCACCGACTGATAGCATTCGATCTCGGGCAGCGGCGCGGTATTCGAAAGCGGCAGGAAATCGATCAGCCGGCGCACCTGCAGCAAGGTTTCGACATCATTGTCGTAGGCGCCGTCGGCAATCGACGAGCGAACCGTATGCACGATAGCGCCCCCGAGTTCTTCCGCCGTCACCGTCTCGTTGGTGACGGTTTTCACCACATCGGGACCGGTAACGAACATGTAGGAGGTGTCCCGCACCATGAAGATGAAATCGGTCATGGCAGGCGAATAGACATCGCCGCCCGCGCAGGGACCCATGATCACCGAGATCTGCGGTATGACGCCGGAGGCGAGCACATTGCGCTGGAATACCTCCGCATAACCGCCGAGAGCCGCCACGCCCTCCTGGATACGGGCGCCGCCCGCATCATAGATACCGACGACCGGCGCGCGGTTCTTCAGCGCCATGTCCTGCACCTTCATGATCTTCTCGGCATGCGCTTCCGATAGCGAGCCGCCGAACACGGTGAAGTCCTTGGCAAAGACGAACACCGTTCGGCCGTTGACCGTGCCCCAGCCGGTGACGACGCCGTCGCCGGCAATACGGCTCTTATCCATGCCGAAATCGGTGGAGCGGTGTTCGACGAACATGTCGAACTCCTCAAACGAGCCTTCGTCGAGGAAGAGGTCGATGCGCTCGCGCGCCGTCAGCTTGCCGCGCTTGTGCTGGGCGTCGATACGCGCCTTGCCGCCGCCGAGGCGGGCAATGCC
This sequence comes from Rhizobium sp. LARHSG275, assembly GCF_052871115.1. Lineage (NCBI taxonomy): Bacteria > Pseudomonadati > Pseudomonadota > Alphaproteobacteria > Hyphomicrobiales > Rhizobiaceae > Rhizobium > Rhizobium sp. LARHSG275. The sequence goes on from NZ_JBIXJN010000010.1 coordinate 162,775, forward strand.
CCGGCGCCGTTCCAGTTCCTCGAGAATTTCCTTCATGCGATCTCCCTCGCCGCTGCGGGCGGCAATCCGGCGGTTAGATTATGCGCTAGAGCATGATGCCGAAGAGTGTGAGCGGTTTTCGGGCAACATCATGCTCCAATTATTTAGCGCCGCGCCCGCTGAGTGAGAAAACCGAGCGTATCCTTGCCGCGACGTCCTCGGCCAGAATCTCGTCGGCAAGCTTGGGATCGGCGGCGATGCTGGTCACGTCGAAGGCACTGACGGCGATGACCGAGCCGTCTTCGACCGAGGCCGCATCGATGCTGATCTTGGCGACGTTGCGGTCCTTCTGGAAGCCGAGGCCCTTCTGGACGGAAACCACGCGGATCGTCAGCACCACCCGCGGCAGCACGGTGTCGCGCACGGTAGCGTTGATCGCCGCGTTGACGCGATCGTTGATGCCGGAAAGCAGCTCGGCCGGCATGTTAGGGCCGGAGAGAACGACGGCGCTGCGCACATCATAGACCGGCGCCGCCGGCTTGCTGGCCGAGAGGCTGCCGCAGGCCGTGAGCGCGACACAGATGAGTGTCGCCCGGCAAAAACACGACCTGAGCCAATTCATTGCAAAATCCCGCACCACCCCGTTGGAGTCGCAGACTTCGTCATAATGCATTGGAAGGCAATATGTTTCAGGCGCTTAGGGCGAAAAAAACATCCGCTGCGGCTTTGAACTCGGCAAAGCGTTTGGCACGCCGCTGCTCGGCTTCCTCGTCGCTGCCCCAATGCTCGATCGTCCAGTCTTCGTCGAGATGGGCCAGCGACCAGGCCTCCTCCACCGTCACCCGGCCCTCGGCCAAGGCGAGCGCCAGGATCGCCGAGCCGGTCAGCGTGGTGACTGTGTGCAGCGCCGCAAGTGCCATCGGGTTATCATATCTCGCGAGTGTGACGGCGAAGGCGGCCGTCGCCTCGCGCGGCTGCTCATGCGGCATCACCCCTTCGACGAGGATGAACCGGGCGCCGAGATCATTCGCCGCCCAGTCGATCACCGGATCCCAGCGCTCGGCCTGGCGCTCGACCAGCAGTTCCGGCTCCTCGGCGCGGTAGCAGATGAGGTCGCTGGAGGAAAAGCGCAGAATATCTTCGAAGATCGCCTGCGCATTGGCGGCAACGCCGTCGAGTGCGGTGTTGACGAGCCGCGTCACCGGCATGCTCATAGGATTGATCTCCTCGCCCTGCGCCTGCCATTCGGCAGCGACAAGCCGCGCCAGCGCCTCGGTCGGCACGGCGAGAACCTGCCGCGCCGGTGTGCGCACCATCTTGCCGTCGAGCGTAATCGCAAAACCGCCCTCGTGCTCGGCAACGGCGACATCGGTATAGAAACGCTTCGGCAGCGGCTTCTTCATCTGGATCTGCGCGCGGCGGATGGGATCGGGATGGCTCAGGCCTTCGGAAAGGTCGTTCAGCAAATCGCGCATGGGCTCACCTCAGGAAAAATGACGCAATATCTCGTTCGGATGGTAGGCGATCGCATCAGCGCCGTTGGCGATCAGCTCATCCACGCTGGCATAGCCCCAGGCAACGCCGATCGCCTTGGCGCCGGCAGCCTTTGCCATCTGCATATCGTAAACCGCATCGCCGATGACAATGGTGTCGGCAGCATTCATGCCGGTTTCATCGCAGCATTCCGTCACCATGGCCGGATGCGGTTTGGAGGGGCAATCGTCGGCGGTACGTGTAATGACGAAATGCTTGTCGAAACCATGCGTCTCCATCACGAGATTGAGCCCGCGGCGGGATTTACCCGTGACCGCGCCGATCAGCAGGTCGTCGCGCCCGATGATCGCGTCGATCATCTCGCCGATGCCGGGAAACAGCGGCTCTTTGTAATCGAGATCCTGACGCACGATCGAGAACAGCGATTTGTAATGCGCCGTCATGTCGACGTCTTCCTGCTCAACATGTGGCCTGCCCAGCATGCGGGCAATCGCGATATCGAGGGACAGGCCGATAATGGCCTTGGTGTCTTCAAAGCGCGGTTCCGGCTTGCCGAACTTGTCGAAGGTCCTGCGCATGGTTTCGTGGATCAGACCGGCGCTATCGACCAATGTGCCGTCGCAATCAAAAAGCGCCAATTTCATTCGGCGTCCCTTTCGGCACCGGCGAGGTCGAGGCCGAGAAGGTTCCAGGTCTGCACCATATGCGACGGCAGCGGCGCGGTGACGCGCAGGCGCCCGCCGGAGGGGTGCGGGATGTCGATGCGACGTGCGTGCAGATGCAGCTTCTTCTGGACGCCGCCTGGAAAATCCCAATTCGGATCGTCGTCGAAATATTTCGGGTCGCCGATGATCGGATGGCCGATATGCAGCGCGTGCACACGCAGCTGATGGGTACGGCCGGTATAGGGTTCCATCTCCAGCCAGGCGAGGTTCTGGGCGGCGGTTTCGAGCACGCGATAGAAGGAAACGGCGTGATCTGCTCCGTCCTCGCCGTGTTTGGCGATCCGCATGCGGTCGCCGTCGATCGTCGGCTCCTTGACAAGCCAGGTCGAGATCTTGTCCTCGTGTTTGCGCGGCACACCCTTGACCAGCGCCCAGTAGGTCTTCTTGGTATCGCGCTCGCGGAAGGCGGCCGTCAGTTTCTGTGCTGCGCCGCGTGTGCGGGCGATGACGAGAACACCCGATGTGTCGCGGTCGAGACGGTGAACGAGCCGCGGCTTCTCGCCCTTCGGGCTGGTCCAGGCTTCGAGCATCTGGTCGATATGCCTGGCCACACCCGAGCCGCCCTGCACCGCAAGACCAGGAGGCTTGTTGAGCACGATTACCTTTTCGTCCTCATGCAGCACCATGCGCGACAGCAGCTCGAAATCCGTCGAATGCTTGAGATCCTTGCCGGCGATCGGTCCGGATTTCAGCTTCGCATCGACGTCGAGCGGCGGCACGCGCACCGTCTGGCCGGGCTGCACGCGCGCATCCGATTTGACACGTCCGCCGTCGACGCGCACCTGGCCGGAGCGCAATAGCTTCTGCAGCGGACCGAAGCCGAGCCCCGGAAAGTGCACCTTGAACCAGCGATCGAGCCGCATGCCCGCTTCGTCAGGTTCAATCTTGATATGTTCTATGCCAGCCATTAGGAAATCTTTCGGAAATTGCAGCGCAGGCCGAGCCGGCGTTCTTGCCGCAGCCTTTAGAGCATTTTCACGCAAAACGGAAACCGGAATCGAAATCAGGCCAAAGCGCGCATGGTGGCGAGCCCCGCGATGACGGCCGCCATCGAAAATCCGACGCTCGCAGCGATATAAATACCCCCGGCGACGGTCTCGCCGCGCTCGAACAGCGAGATGGCATCCAGCGAGAACGCCGAGAAGGTGGTGAAGCCGCCAAGGAAGCCGGTGATCAACAAGAGGCGCAATTCCACCGAGGCGTTGAACTTGCGCGCGATCAGCTCGGCGAAGACGCCGATGACGAAGCAGCCGACGACATTGACGGCAAGCGTGCCCCAGGGGAATGCCGGCCCCATCAGTTTCAGCGCCCACCGGCCGACATAATACCTGAGAACGGAACCGATAGCGCCGCCGAAGGCGACAAGGAGAGCCTGGATCATGAGCCGGATTTACCGCGTTGCGAAAGTGATTCCAATCGAGCTCATATGAATTCTTACCATTTTGTAAAATGCCAATGATTTTCTTATGAGGGCACCAAGATCATGCCGATACGGTGACTGGCATGACCCAGCTCCTGTCCGTATCGGCCAATACCGCCGCCATTGCTTTCGAGTCGCTGCGAATCCCGCAGCGTGTCGCGACGAGCACTGCGGCGCGCGACGCACGGCGCGTTGCCGACCGGCAGTTGAAGGCCGAAGGCACTGAGGAAATAGACGAGCCCTCCAGCATCATCCAGTCGACCGAAGTGGCACTCGACCTGATGGCCAAGGGCAACCGCCAGCCGCAGGCCGGCCTGAAACAGGCGCTGCGATCCTACGAAGATTTCTGAGGCGATCGCCTTCCAAACGAAAGCCCGCGACCGCGATGGCAGTCGCGGGCTGTTCTGTTTTATCGACAGCGCCGCGCGTCCTTTAAGACGCGCGGCGCTGTAGCACTTTGAATCGCTGCTCTCACTTGCCCTGGCCGGAGAGCACCTGCAGGACCAGATCGACTTTGCCGGCCTTTTCGAAGGTCAGCGTCACAGGCACCGTGTCGCCCTGCTTGAACGGCGTCTTCACCTTCTGGAACATCAGATGCAGGTTGCCGGGCTCAAGCTTGATCGTCTCGCCCGCGGCGATGACGATACCGTCCTTCAGCTGGCGCATCCGCATGACGTTATCCTTGGTCTCCATCTCGTGGATCTGAACCTCGCCTGATACAGGCGACGTCACGGACAGTAAGCGATCGTCCGTCTTGCCGTTGTTTTTCACCGTGAAAAAGCCGCCGCCGACCGGCTGGCCGGGCAGCATTGCCTTGGCGAACCCGCCGGAGATTTCGAGATCGCCGGCCTTGACCGTTTCGCCAGCCGGTGTAGCAGCGCCCGTCGTCCCGTTCATGTTCATACCGGACATGTCCATGCCGGCCATATCCTCATGGTCGTGACCGTGGTCTTCGCCGGCCACGACCTTCAAAAGCGGTGCCGGGCTTTTCAGCCCATGCGCATCGCCGCCTTCTTTTGCCACTTGGTCCCAGGCCGTGACCATATCGCCGCACATCTGCGTCACCGGAAAGGCGAGCGAGGTGCCGGCCTCGACGCCTGATACTTTACCCTGGATGACGAAAGTGTCGTAGAAATCGTCGGCGAGATTGCCGTTCTTCCAGCGCACTTCGATCGCGCCCTTGTTCACCTTGTCGCCGTGATTGTCGTAGGTCTTCTGATAGTCGCCCTTGATCACCTCGAGCTCCCAGCCGGCTTTCGGTTGCGGTTTGGCGAAGACGAAGCCTTCCGGCAGCTTGACCCGCACTTCCGTGGTCGCCTTGCCGTCGCAGCCGTGCGGCACCTGCAGCGTGGCGAGAATGGTGCTGTCCTGCGTCGCTTGCTTGTCGAGGAAGCTCACATGGGCCTCGGCGCCGGCAATGGCGGTTGCGGAAAGAAGGGCGGCAAGCCCTAGCGTTTTGCCGAATGTCTTGCCAAAAGTCTTGATGGTCTTCATCGGATATCTCCTCGCCGGCCGCCGTATTTTCTCGGGCGGACCGGCATGCTGAATCATAGGCGGTGGAGGAAGATCAGACGAGAATGGGAGGCGCGCGCGAATTCGGCCGCCAGACGGCGCTTGCGCCTGAAACGGCCGATGTTTCGATCGGCGCGTTGATCAGCGCAGCGAGTTCGCGCTCAAGCCAAGAGTCCGCATCCGGCGTCGGCAGGATGGTGGAGGCCGACAGCCGGCAGGCTTCGCAATTCGGCTTGAAGGCGATGGTCTTGCCGTCGGCATCCTTGACGGTGACGCAGAGCGAGGCGAAGGTGCCGTCGGGCAGCACATAGGCCGCGGCATCGTAGCCTTCGGCAGCGACAGCCTGCGGCGCCTGATGGGCAAGGCCGAGCAAAAGCAGGCTCAATGCGCAAAGCATGCGCAGGAAGAGCGTCGCTTTCAGTCCGGTCTGCCGCATGAGATCCCCTTCAACAGAAGGCCGCGATAGCCGGTTTTAGCACGGAATGCAAAAGCAGATTTGCCTGAGATCAACGCTTGCTGGGAATAAGACGACAAAAATTTGCCCGGTCACGACATTTGGTCTTGCCAAGTGCTGCACCCACCGGATAATTGCGCCAACCTTGTTGGGAGAAGCCGGTGCGTTTTTTGCCGGTGCCGAAGGAGCAACCGCCCCGGAAACTCTCAGGCAAAAGGACCAGCAAGGGGCAGACGGAACTCTGGAGAGAAGCGTTCTCGAAACGCTCGCCGAAGGGATAACAATCTCAGGCACAGGGACAGAGGGGGCTCAGGAGAGAAGTGCGCAACCGCGCCTTCAGATTTGAGCCCGCGCCTTCTGGGGAAGGCGCAAACCCCGGAGGCGTCTTTTGGACGATACTGCTGCCCTGAAGAAAACCCCGCTGCATGCCCTGCATCTTTCGCTTGGCGCCCGCATGGTGCCGTTCGCGGGCTATGACATGCCGGTGCAATATCCCGCCGGCGTGATGAAGGAACATCTTCACACCCGCGCCGAAGCCGGTCTCTTCGATGTCTCCCATATGGGCCAGGTCATCGTGAAGGCGAAATCGGGCAGCTACGAAGATGCGGCGCTAGCGCTCGAAAGCCTGGTGCCGGTCGATATCCTTGGCCTTGCCGAAGGCCGCCAGCGCTACGGCTTCTTCACCGACGATACCGGCTGCATTCTCGACGACCTGATGATCACCCATCTCGACGACCACCTTTTCGTCGTCGTAAATGCCGCCTGCAAGGAAGCCGATGTAGCCCATCTCAAGGCCCATATCGGCGACCAGTGCGATGTCACCGTCCTCGACCGCGCCTTGATCGCGCTGCAGGGACCACGCGCGGTCGAGGTTCTTGCCGAACTCTGGGCCGATGTCGCGGCAATGAAATTCATGGACGTGCGCCACTGCCGCCTGCACGATGTTTCCTGTCTGGTCTCGCGCTCCGGCTATAGCGGCGAGGACGGCTTCGAGATCTCGATTCCATCAGACAAGGCCGAAGATGTCACCATGCGGTTGCTCGAACATCCCGATGTCCAGCCGATCGGCCTCGGCGCCCGCGATTCGCTGCGCCTCGAAGCCGGTCTCTGCCTCTATGGCAACGACATCGATACGACCACCTCGCCGGTCGAGGCAGCGCTGGAATGGGCCATGCAGAAGGCAAGGCGCGGCAACGGTGCGCGCGCCGGCGGCTTCCCGGGCTCCGGCCGCATCCTGTCCGAACTCGAAAACGGCGCCGCGCGCCGCCGCGTCGGCCTGAAGCCGGAAGGCAAGGCGCCGGTGCGCGGCCATGCCAAGCTCTATGCCGATGCTGAGGGCAAGGTCGAAATCGGCGAAGTCACTTCGGGCGGCTTCGGTCCCAGCGTCGAAGGCCCCGTCGCCATGGGATACGTGCCGGTCTCCCACGCTGCGCCAGGCACGCTCGTCTACGCCGAGGTGCGCGGCAAATATCTGCCGATCACCGTCAGCGCCCTGCCCTTCGTCACACCGACCTACAAACGCTAAACCTTTTCCAGAGAGGACGAACAATGCTGAAATTTACCGAAGAACACGAATGGCTGAAGATCGAAGGCGGCGTTGCGACGGTCGGCATCACCAACTATGCCGTCGATCAGCTCGGCGACCTGGTTTTCGTCGAGTTGCCGGAAGTCGGAGCGACCTTCTCGAAGAACGGCAATGCCGCGACCGTTGAATCCGTCAAGGCTGCTTCCGACGTCTATTGTCCGCTTGATGGCGAGATCACCGAGGTCAATCCGGCCATCGTTGCAGATCCGTCGCTGGTCAATTCCGATCCTCAGGGCGCCGGCTGGTTCTTCAAGCTGAAGCTTGCAAATGCTGCCGACGCCGATGGCCTGCTCGACGAGGCGGCCTACAAGGAGCTCACTGCGTAATGACGACGCCGACAGAATTCCAGTTCACCGACTACCAGCCTTACGATTTCGCCAATCGCCGTCATATCGGCCCCTCGCCGGCCGAGATGACCGACATGCTGAAGGTGATCGGCTATAACAGCCTCGACGGCCTGATCGACGCGACGCTGCCGCCCTCGATCCGCCAGAAGGAGCCGCTCGTCTGGGGCGCGCCGATGACCGAGCGCGAGGCGCTCGACAAGCTGCGCGAGACCGCCAACAAAAACAAGGTTCTGGTCTCGCTGATCGGCCAGGGTTACTACGGCACCATCACGCCGCCGGTCATCCAGCGCAACATCCTGGAAAACCCCGCCTGGTACACCGCCTATACGCCTTATCAGCCGGAGATCAGCCAGGGCCGCCTGGAAGCGCTCCTGAACTACCAGACGATGATCTGCGACTTGACCGGCTTGGACGTCGCCAACGCCTCGCTGCTCGACGAGGCAACCGCCGCCGCCGAAGGCATGGCGATCGCCGAGCGCGTCGCCAAGTCGAAAGCGAAGGCCTTCTTCGTCGATGCAGACTGCCATCCGCAGACCATCGCCCTCATCCGCACCCGCGCCGAGCCGCTCGGCTGGAGCGTCATCGTCGGCAATCCCTTCACCGATCTCGATCCCGTCGACGTCTTCGGCGCGATCTTCCAGTATCCCGGCACGCACGGTCACGTGCATGATTTCACCGGCCTGATCTCGCGCCTGCACCAGACCGGCGCCATCGCCGTGGTCGCCGCCGATATCCTGGCGCTGACGCTGCTGAAATCGCCCGGCGAAATGGGCGCCGATATCGCCGTCGGCTCCTCGCAGCGCTTCGGTGTCCCGGTCGGCTACGGCGGCCCGCATGCAGCCTATATGTCGGTCAAGGATGCCATCAAGCGCTCCATGCCCGGCCGCCTCGTCGGCGTTTCCGTCGATGCCCGCGGCAATCGCGCCTATCGCCTGTCGCTGCAGACCCGCGAACAGCATATCCGCCGCGAGAAGGCGACGTCGAACATCTGCACCGCCCAGGTGCTGCTTGCCGTCATGGCCTCGATGTATGCCGTCTTCCACGGCCCGAAGGGCATCAAGGCGATTGCCCAGCAGGTGCACCAGAAGGCCGTGCTGATGGCCAAGGGGCTGGAGAAGCTCGGTTACAAGGTCGAACCCGACACCTTCTTCGACACCATCACCGTCGACGTCGGCCACATGCAGGGTCTGATCATGCGTGCCGCCGTCGCCGAAGGCGTCAATCTGCGCAAGGTCGGCGAAACGAAAATCGGCATGAGCCTCGACGAACGCACCCGGCCGGCGACGCTCGAAGCCGTCTGGCGCGCCTTCGGCGGCAATTTCACCATTGCCGATTTCGAGCCCTCCTATCGCCTGCCGAAGGGCCTGCTCAGAACCAGCGATTACCTCGCCCATCCGATCTTCCACATGAACCGCGCCGAAAGCGAGATGACGCGTTATATCCGCCGGCTTTCCGATCGCGACTTGGCGCTCGACCGCTCGATGATCCCGCTCGGCTCCTGCACGATGAAACTCAACGCGACGGCGGAAATGCTGCCGATCACCTGGCCGGAATTCTCGGATATCCATCCCTTCGTGCCGGCCGACCAGGCGCTCGGCTACCGCGAGATGATCGACGACCTGATCGAAAAGCTCTGCGCCGTCACCGGCTACGATGCCTTCTCCATGCAGCCGAATTCGGGCGCTCAGGGTGAATATGCTGGCCTGCTGACCATCCGCAACTATCATATCGCCAATGGCGATACCCATCGCGACGTCTGCCTGATCCCGACCTCGGCACACGGCACCAACCCGGCCTCGGCCCAGATGGTCGGCATGAAGGTGGTCGTCGTCAAGGTGCGCGAAAACGGCGATATCGATCTTGACGATTTCCGCGCCAAGGCTGAGCAGCATGCGGCAAACCTCTCTTGCTGCATGATCACCTACCCTTCGACGCACGGCGTCTTCGAGGAGACCGTCAAGGAAATCTGCGATCTCGTGCATGAGCATGGCGGGCAGGTCTATCTCGACGGCGCCAACATGAACGCCATGGTCGGCCTGTCCCGCCCCGGTGACATCGGTTCCGACGTTTCGCATCTCAACCTGCACAAGACCTTTTGCATTCCGCATGGCGGCGGCGGACCCGGCATGGGCCCGATCGGCGTCAAGGCGCATCTGGCACCCTATCTGCCCGGCCATCCCGAAACCGACGGCCGTTCGGGTGCGGTTTCAGCCGCCGCCTTCGGCTCGGCCTCGATCCTGCCGATCTCCTGGAGCTATTGCCTGATGATGGGCGGCGAAGGCCTGACGCAGGCAACCAAGGTGGCGATCCTCAACGCCAACTATATCGCCGCCCGGTTGAAGGGCGCCTATGACGTGCTCTACAAATCGGAAACCGGCCGCGTCGCGCATGAATGCATCATCGACACCCGTCCGCTGGTCGATAGCTCGGGCGTCACGGTCGACGACGTCGCCAAGCGCCTGATCGACTGCGGCTTCCATGCCCCGACCATGAGCTGGCCGGTCGCCGGCACGCTGATGATCGAGCCGACGGAAAGCGAGACCAAGGCCGAACTCGACCGTTTCTGCGAGGCGATGCTGGCGATCCGCGAGGAAGCCCGCGCCATCGAGGATGGCCGCATGGACAAGGTCAACAACCCGCTGAAGAACGCCCCGCACACGGTGGAAGATCTCGTCGGCGAATGGGATCGTCCCTACAGCCGAGAACAGGCCTGCTTCCCGCCCGGCGCCTTCCGCGTCGACAAATACTGGTCGCCGGTCAACCGCGTCGACAACGTCTACGGCGACCGCAACCTGATCTGCACCTGCCCGCCGGTGGAAAGCTACGCCGAGGCGGCGGAATAGCGGTTAAGCCTGGTGAAGCGAAGAGCCGAGCAACCCGAGCCCCTTCCATCATGGGAGGGGCTTTTCTAATCCGATAGAAATGTGCGGCTAACCTTGCTCTCTAAGCGTCTATCGAAGCTCCGTTCGTCTGCGAGGGTAATTTCTCGAATAACACGCTACGCCCGGCGTAGCTCAACGTAAGAGCAGCTGTCTGGTTAGCAGCCGATCCAGGTCCAATTCCTCGGCAGGGGCACCAGTTTCCCAATTCCCCTGCTCTATCAGCGTCGAAGCGTGCGGATTTACGGTCTAGAAGCGCTCGCCGACCATATCCTCGCTTTTGGCCCACAATGCCCTAGCCGTCTCGGGGTCGAGCGCGTAGGTGCGCACGCCTTCGGAAATCGGACTGATCTCCGCATCCGTCACTTCGGAGACGTGGCAATTCTCACAATATCTGCCGCCGACCGCCTCTGCCGGGGCGACGAAACCTGCCCAGACCGAGGTAGCCGCACCCTGAGGAATCGTCTTCCACTGGAAGGGTGGCTTGCCGTCGGCGGTGAGTGCTGCGTTGATCTGCGCTATCATGCCTTCAATCATCTCAGGGTCGAGATGACGGCCGAGCTCGGTCTGGATGCCGCCGGGATGCAGTGCCGTTGCACGGATGCCGCGCTCCTTGAGGCGCCGGTCGAGTTCCACTGTGAACAGGATATTTGCAGTTTTCGACTGGGCATAGGCCGCCCAGGGCTCGTAGGTCTTGCTCTCGAAATTGAGGTCGTCGAGGCTGAAAGGTGCCATGCGATGGCCCGAGGATGCGACGATCACCACTCGGCCGCCCGATTTGACGAGCGGTACGATGCGGTTGACCAGCACGAAATGACCGAGATGATTGGTGCCGAACTGCGTTTCGAAGCCATCGGCGGTGCGGCCGAAGGGAGCGGCCATTACGCCGGCATTGGCAATGACGACATCGAAGGGGCGACCATCCGAGGTGAGCGCATCGGCGCAGGCGCGCACGCTTGTCAAAGAGGCAAGATCAAGCTCGACGATATCCAGGCTGCCGCCTGGCCGCACCGGCGCGCACGGCTTCCGTTGCCGCTCTCGCCTTTGCAAGGTCACGTGCCGTACCCGTCACCTGCGCTCCATGGGCCGCCAGCACGTGCGCGGTTTCCACGCCGAGACCGGCCGAAATACCCGTCACCAGAACGCGCTTGCCCTTGAGATCGACGCCGGCAAGCACCTCATCCGTGGTTGATGTCGCGCCAAAAAGTCCACTCATAATTATCTCCTTGATCATGGACGCACCGCTCCAGGCTGGTGGACCATTGCCCGCCGGCCTCAAATGAAATAAGAGGAGGGTGCCTCCGCTTATCAAGGAGACCTCTCGGAAATGGCCAAAAAAAGTGACGAGCTCACCGTCCGAAAGCCGCGTGCGGATGCCGAACGCAATCGTCTGCTGCTGATGGAAACGGCAAAGACCGTCTTTGCCGACAAGGGTTCCAGCGCCAACCTGGAGGAAATCGCCCGCATCGCTGGCGTCGGCATCGGCACACTCTATCGCCATTTCCCGACGCGCGATGCACTGGTTTCCGCCATCTACCGCAACGAAACGACGCAGCTTGCCGCTGCCGCCAAAAGCCTTGCCGAGACACATCCGCCTGTCGAAGCGCTCCGCCTGTGGCTAGTGCAGTTCGTGGATTATGTCGTGACGAAACACGGCATGTCCGAGGTGCTGGAATCTTTGGTCGGCGGCACCTCCGAGCTCTATGCCGATTCAGCCAGTTTGATCATAGGCGCCGTCAATCAGCTGGTGGATCGCGCAGTCGCCACCGGTGAAATCCATCTGGCGATGGACCCGCTCGATATCCTGCGCGCCCTGGCGGGCGGCGCGAGCATCAGCTGTGGCCCTGCCTGGCGGGATGCGGCAAGGCAACTCATCGATATTCTGATTGCGGGTATGAGAGCCAGTCGCTGAGGCTGCCGTATCATTCCTGCACGACCCTCTCAGATGGAGCTGCGCGAGAATGGCAACTCGACATGGAGGATTTCCGCGCACGCGGTGGAAGAACCTCGTCGGCGATTGGGATCGCCCCTATAGCCGCGAACAGGCTGCTTCCCGCCCGGCGCCTTCCGCGTCGACAAATACTGGTCGCCGGTCAACCGCGTCGACAATGTCTATGGCGACCGCAACCTGATCTGCACCTGCCCGCCGGTGGAAAGCAACGCCGAGGCGGCGGAGTAGCAGCCATTCGCCAAGCCCTTCCCACGAGTTGGCAGGGGCTTGCCGCTTCTGGGGCAGAAGGATCAAATTTAACCTTTCTTAGCAAGTCTCTGTTAGCAATTCAGAAAGGCAGCTTCCATCAACATGGATCACCGCCGGTCCCTTGTTTTGCGTGCAGGTTCTCATGCGTCCCTCGGCAGTGCCAGCAATCCTCCTCGCCGCCCTGATCCTGTCGGGATGCGCCGCAAGCTCCGGCGCCGAAGATGTGCTTACCCCTGTGCCGTCCGCGGAAACGACCAATGCAATCAGCAAGCCGAGCGGCCCGATACCTGCTGCCGCCGTCGGCGATACCGCCCCGCAGGCAAGCACGCCGCAGGAGGCGTTGAGCTGGACAGGGCCGGAGCCGCAGGCGCTCGTGCCGGCGGACAGGCCGGTCGGCATGCCGATGCCGACGGAACGGCCGGTGGCGATACTGATGCCCGCCAACCCGGAAGCCGATCCCGATAACAGCACCAAATCGCCGACACGCGGGCAAATTTACGGCCACCGCTTCCGCGACGCCAAGCCGATCAACTTCGGCTCCACGTCTCCGCGAAAGCTTGCCGTGCACGGCGTCGACGTCTCGCGCTGGCAGGGCGAGATCGACTGGGAGACGTTACAGTCACAGGGCGCCAATTTCGTCTACATCAAGGCGACGGACGGCGGCGATCACCTCGATCCGATGTTCAAGAAGAACTGGCGCCGGGCCAAGGAAGCCGGCCTGAAACACGGCGCCTATCACTTCTTCTATTGGTGCCGGACAGCCGGTGAGCAGGCCGACTGGTTCATCCGCAACGTGCCAAGGGAAGCCAACGCTCTTCCGCCTGTGATCGACGTCGAATGGAACGGCGAATCGAGCTGCAAGCGGCGCATTTCCCCCGCCCGCGTCCGGGAAAAGATGCAGGTCTTCATGGACAAGCTGGAGCGCTATTACGGCCAACGCCCGATCATCTACACGGCGCCGGACTTCTACCGCGATAATTTGAAGGGCCAAATGCTCGACTATCCCTTCTGGCTGCGCTCGGTGGCAGCTCACCCCTCCAAGGTTTATCCGGGCCGCAAGTGGCTGTTCTGGCAATATTCCGGCTCCGGCCTTTCCGAGGGCGTCGACGGCAAGATCGACCTCAACGTGTTCAACGGCAACGAAAGCGATTGGCACGACTGGGTGGCGACGCGATAATGACGCTGTCCATGGCTCTGCGCCCCTCCGATATCCTTCCGTGCCGATCCGGAATTGATGGATGGCGAGACGCGCTCAGCTATGGGTCTTTGCTAACGCAACGCCTTCAGCATTCCCTAAGCCCTTGCATGTAGAAGAATTTCATCCAGTTCTGGGGAAACGGCTGATGGGAATGTCGGGCATTACGAGCACCGCTCTTTCGGGGATGCGAGCACAGACGACGCGTGTCGGCGCAATTGCCAACAACATCGCCAACAGCAGCACGCCGGGCTATGCCAGGCTGAACACCAGCCTCACCTCCGTTGTGCAAGCCGGCGTCCAGGCCGTCATCAACCCGACCGCGTCAAATGTCGATCCGGCCACCGAACTAACTGATCTGATTGAAGCCGAACAGAGCTATAGGGCAAACGCGGTTGTCTTCGAAACCGGCGCCGACATGTGGGAAATGCTGATGAGCATCAAGCGCGACTGAACACGCCCGATTTCATCGGAGAGTTGCTGGCGGAGAATATTCCGCCGCTCTGAAGTTGTCAGGAATGCGCCGGCTCGCCCTGGCGCTGGGCGGCAAGGGCCGCCAGATCGGCAGGCTTCAGTTCGACGGATTCACCGCAGCCGCAGGCCGAGGTCTGGTTCGGATTGGTGAAGGTGAAGCCGGAGCGCAGCGTCGTCGTCTCGAAACCCATTTCGGTGCCGAGCAGATAAAGGGCTGCCGACGGCTCAACCCAGACTTTGGCGCCGTCGCGCTCGATCAAATCGTCCTTGGCATTGGGCTCGGTCACCAGGTCAATGGTATATTCCATCCCGGCGCAGCCGCCCTTCTTGATGCCGACGCGAATGCCTTTGGCATCCGATCCTGAGTTCTCGACGATCGCCTTGACGCGGGCCGCGGCACCGTCCGTCATGCTCATGATTGCAAAGCCCATCGGCTCATTCTCCTTCCGCAACCGGGGTCAAGATCCGGTGCATCGTGATTCAAATGTAGTCGTCCGAGGTAAACGGATCAATACCGCGGGACGTCAATACCAGCCGACGGCGACCTGCGCCTCTTCGGACATGCGATCCGGCGTCCACGGCGGATCGAAGGTCATGGCAACCTCGACACCCGACACCCCTTCGACGGCGCCGACGGCGTTTTCGACCCAGCCGGGCATCTCGCCGGCCACCGGGCAGCCGGGTGCAGTCAGCGTCATCATGATTTTCACCATCCGGTCGTCTTCGATGTCGATCTTGTAGATCAGACCGAGCTCGAAGATGTCGGCGGGAATTTCCGGATCGTAGACCGTCTTCAGCGCGCTAATGACGTCGTCGCTCAGCCGCGCCAGCTCATCGGCCGGAATGCTGGAATGCACGATGCCTTCGCGCACGTCGATCTTCTGTTCGCTTTCGTCCAGGCTCATCACGGACACTCCTCAAGCAAAAAACTTGCGCGCATATTCAAGCGCATCGGCCAAGGCATCGACCTCGGCGCGGGTATTATACATGCCGAAGGATGCACGGCATGTGGAGGTGACGCCAAAGCGTTTCAAGAGCGGCATGGCGCAATGCGTGCCGGCTCTGACCGCAACACCCTGCCGGTCGATCACCATCGAGACGTCATGGGCATGAATGCCGGCAAGCTGGAAGGAAAAGATGCTGCCCTTGTCGGGCGCCGTCCCGAAGACGCGCAGCGAGTTGACGGATTTCAGCCGCTCGACCGCATAGGCGGCAAGATCGGCCTCATGCCGGGCGATCGCCTCGCGGCCGATCTTCTCCATATAATCGAGTGCGTAACCGAGCCCGATCGCCTGCACGATCGGCGGCGTGCCGGCCTCGAAGCGATGCGGCGGGTCGTTATAGGTCACCATGTCCTCGGCGACCTCGAAGATCATTTCGCCGCCGCCCTGGAACGGCCGCATCTCATAAAGCCGCTCCTTCTTGCCGTAGAGCACGCCGATGCCGGACGGGCCGTAGAGCTTGTGGCCGGTCATGACGTACCAGTCGCAATCGATATCCTGCACGTCAACAGGTAGATGCACCGCGCCCTGGCTGCCATCGATCAAGATCGGGATGCCGCGCTCATGCGCAATCCGGCAGACCTCTTTGACGGGGACGATCGTGCCGAGCGCGTTCGACATATGGGTGATCGCGACGAGCTTGGTGCGCTCCGTCAGGCTTTTCTCGAAATCCTCGATATGGAAGGCGCCCTCGTCGTCAACGGGCACCCAGACGAGTTTGGCCCCCTGCCGCTCGCGGATGAAGTGCCAGGGCACGATGTTGGAATGGTGCTCCATGATCGTCAGCACGATCTCGTCGCCTTCACCGATCTTCGGCATGCCCCAGCCATAGGCAACGGTGTTGATCGCTTCCGTCGAATTCTTGGTGAAGACGATGTCGTTCACCGAAGGCGCATTGAGGAAGCGACGGACCTTCTCGCGCGCTGCCTCATAGGCATCCGTCGCTGCATTCGAGAGATAGTGCAGGCCACGATGCACATTGGCATATTCATGGCTATAGGCATGCGAGATGGCGTCGATCACCACCTGCGGCTTCTGCGCTGATGCGCCGTTGTCGAGATAGACCAGCGGCTTGCCATACACCTTCTCCGCCAGGATCGGAAAATCCCGACGGATGGCTTCGACGTCGTATTGCGTGGCCGGCACGATCTTGTCCATTTGATATATCCGATCAGGCGTGCTTTTCGAGCCAGGCCGAAATCACGCCTTCAAGCGCCTCGACCAGGTCCTCATCTTCCAGTTCCTCGACGATTTCGGCGACGAAGGCGTTGACGAGCATCGCCCGCGCCTTGTTCTCCGGAATGCCGCGCGCCATCATGTAATAGAGATGGTTGGCGTCGATATCGGTCACCGTGGCGCCATGGCCGCACTGGACGTCGTCGGCGAAGATTTCGAGTTCGGGCTTGACCGAGAATTCGGCATCGTCGGACATCAGCAACGTGTTGCAGGCCATCTTGGCATCGGTCTTCTGCGCATCGGGCGCGACCCGGATCATGCCCTGGAACACACCTTTGGCGCGGTCGAAGACGACGTTGCGGATCACTTCGGTCGAGCCGGTATTCGGCACGTCGTGGCCGAGCACCATCGTCACATCAGTATGCGTGTCGCCGCCGAGCAGATTGATGCCGCGCAGCGTCAGATCGGCGCCCTCGCCCGTCACCTTGATGTTGAGCTCCTGGCGCACCAGCTTGCCGCCGGCATTGATGACGAAAAGCCGAAGCTTGGCATCAGCGCCGAGATCGATGCGGATCTGGCCGAGATGCGTATCGTCGGCTCCCTGCTGCTGCAATATGATCCAGGTCAGCTCCGCGCCCTCGCCGACAACGATGTCACTGACGTGAGACAAAAAGGCTGCGTCGTCAGTCACCGCAAGGTGACGCTCGATGACGGTCGCCTTGACGTTGGCGCCGAAGGAAACAGGAAGACGCGTATGCGTCTGCCCGCCCGCATGGATGAACTGGATTTCGAGCGGGTTTTCAAGCTCGGTCTCAGCAGGCACGTCGATGACATAGCCGTCGCGCACGAAGCTGCCATTGATGCGGCCGACCGCGTCGTCGCTGCCGAGCGCATTCAGGCCGTCCGCGGCGGAGCCGTCGAGCAGACGTTCGGAATAGGGCGAAACGCCAAGACCGTCAGCGGCAGCCTTCTGGTTGGAATGGCCCTGAATCACCGCCAGCACCGTGGCATCAGCAATGATCGGCTCCAAAGCGTCCGAGCCGGCATCACCCGCCTGCGACGGGACAGTGCGCAAAAGATTCTTGAGGTCGGTATAGTGCCAAGCCTCGATCCGGCGCGTCGGCAGGCCGGCTTTCTTCAGATCGTCGAGAAGCCGGTCCCGCAGTGCTGTTACCGCACCATTGCCCGGCAGTTCACCGATCTGCCGGTTAAAGGCCTCGATCAGAGCCGCCTCGGCCGCGGTCAGGCGGCTTGTCGTCTGCATGTTCATGGACGTCGTCCTTTCCGCCCGAAACTCAGGCTGCCGCACCGATGATGTCGGCATAGCCGTTGGCTTCCAGCTCATGCGCCAGCGTCTTGTCGCCCGACTTGATCACCTGGCCCTTGTAGAGCACATGGACGGTATCCGGGACGATGTAGTCGAGCAGGCGCTGGTAATGGGTGATGACCACAACGGCGCGGTCCGGTGAACGCAGCGCGTTGACGCCGTCGGCGACGATCTTCAGCGCGTCGATATCGAGGCCGGAATCGGTTTCGTCGAGCACGCAGAGCTTCGGTTCGAGCAGCGCCATCTGCAGGATCTCGGCGCGCTTCTTCTCGCCGCCGGAGAAGCCGACATTCAGCGGCCGCTTCAGCATTTCGGTATTGATCTGCAGCTTGCCGGCAGCATCCTTGACGCGGCGCATGAAATCCGGCGTCGTCAGCTCGTCCTCGCCGCGCGCCTTGCGCTGCTCGTTCATCGCCACCTTGAGGAACTGCATGGTGGCAACGCCCGGGATTTCGACCGGATACTGGAAGGCGAGGAAGATGCCCTTGGCGGCGCGCTCGGAGGGATCAAGCTCAAGAATGCTCTCGCCATTGTAGAGAATGTCGCCCTCGGTGACTTCGTAATCGCTGCGGCCGGAAAGGACGTAGGATAGCGTCGACTTGCCGGAGCCGTTCGGCCCCATGATGGCAGCAACTTCGCCGGCCTTCACCGTCAGGTCCAGACCACGGATGATCTCGGTGCCGTCTTCGGCGATGCGGGCATGGAGATTTCTGATTTCAAGCATCTTTGGTTCCTGGGTTTTCTCTGCGTAGCTCATCAGAGCCTCGCGTAATTTCTAAGGGCGTCGACATGATGCTTGGCGCTATCGCCAAAAACAGATCACAGCGAAACCGCGTCTGCTACATCCTGAAGACATTCAATAAATTCTCCGACAGACAGAATAACCTCCCCTGGTTTTTCCACGCGCTGCCGGAGAAACACGTAAGGCTGCTCCGGCGGCGTTTCTGTCTCGTCTCTTTGCTCCTGGGGCTGTATCTTCGATAATATCTCCCCGCGCATATTTGCTAGGCGAGCAACAACGAACTCCTTGGTCATTTCGGTCATCTCAGCCCTCAGTTGTTGCGCCCTGTCATCCTCGGGACAAGCCCGAGGATGACGGAGACCGTGTTTAACCCACGCTGCCTTCCAGCGAGATGCTGATCAGCTTCTGCGCCTCGACGGCGAATTCCATCGGCAGCTCCTGCAGGACTTCCTTGACGAAGCCGTTGACGATCAGAGCGATCGCCGCCTCGGTCGGGATGCCGCGCTGCAGGCAGTAGAACAGCTGATCCTCGGAGATCTTCGAGGTTGTCGCTTCATGCTCGAACTGCGCCGTCGAATTCTTCGCCTCGATGTAGGGCACCGTATGGGCGCCGCACTTGTCGCCGATCAGCAGCGAATCGCACTGGGTAAAGTTGCGCGCGTTCGACGCCTTGCGATGAGCAGAGACCTGGCCGCGATAGGTATTGTTGGAAATACCGGCGGCGATACCCTTGGAAACGATGCGGCTCGACGTGTTCTTGCCGAGATGGATCATCTTGGTGCCGCTGTCGATCTGCTGATGGCCGTTGGACACGGCGATCGAATAGAACTCGCCGCGGCTGTCGTCGCCGCGTAGGATGCAGGACGGATATTTCCAGGTGATCGCCGAGCCGGTCTCGACCTGCGTCCAGGAAATCTTCGAGCGGTCGCCGCGGCAATCGCCGCGCTTGGTGACGAAATTGTAGATGCCGCCCTTGCCGTTCTTGTCGCCGGGATACCAGTTCTGCACCGTCGAATACTTGATCTCGGCATCGTCGAGCGCAACCAGCTCGACCACGGCGGCATGCAGCTGGTTTTCATCGCGCTGCGGCGCCGTGCAGCCTTCGAGATAGGAGACGTAGGCGCCCTCTTCCGCAATGATCAGCGTGCGCTCGAACTGGCCAGTGCCCTTCTCATTGATGCGAAAATACGTGGACAGCTCCATTGGGCAACGAACGCCCTTCGGCACGAAGACGAAGGAACCGTCGGTGAATACAGCCGAATTCAGCGTCGCATAATAATTGTCCGAGGTCGGCACGACCGAGCCGAGATATTTCCGGACGAGATCGGGATATTCGCGGATTGCTTCCGAGATCGACATGAAGATCACGCCGGCCTTCTTCAGCTCTGCCTTGAAGGTGGTAACGACCGAGACGCTGTCGAAAACGGCGTCGACGGCGATCTTCGGCTTCTCGACGCCGGCAAGGATCTCCTGCTCGCGCAGCGGGATGCCGAGCTTTTCATAGACCTTCAACAGCTCCGGATCGACGTCGTCGAGCGACTTTGGACCCGGCGTGCTTTTCGGCGCAGCGTAATAATAGATGTCGTTGAAATCGATCTTCGGATAGTTGACGCGCGCCCAGGTCGGCTCTTCCAGCGTCAGCCAGCGCCGATAGGCCTCGAGACGCCATTCCAGCATCCATTCCGGCTCCTGCTTCTTGGCCGAAATGAAGCGGATGATGTCCTCGGACAGGCCTTTCGGCGCCTTGTCCATCTCGATGACGGTCTCGAAACCGTATTTGTACTGATCCACATCGATCAGGCGCACCCGGTCGATTGTTTCCTGCACGGCAGCCATCTCATTCTCCAATCTCGCCGGATACAAGGTCCGGCAGCTTGTAGCGTTTAGGCAATTGTCTTGCCCTTTATGTAAGAGGCCAAAAGGGACTTTTCAGCCCGATTGGCAAGCGGAAATTTGCGTTTCCGCAAGTTTTGGCACGGGGCAAACGGCCTCGCCAGCCGACCTGCGTCGGTTGGCGATCTTCGCGAAAGCCGCAATCGCCCTGTCGATATCCTCTTCCGTTGTCGAAAAGCCAAGCGAGATGCGCAGTGCCCCGAGTTTGGCGTCACGGCCCATCGCCGTCAGCACATGGCTTTCGCCGAGCCGGCCGGATGAGCAGGCCGAGCCTGCCGA
Organism: Rhizobium sp. LARHSG275; assembly: GCF_052871115.1. NCBI lineage: Bacteria > Pseudomonadati > Pseudomonadota > Alphaproteobacteria > Hyphomicrobiales > Rhizobiaceae > Rhizobium > Rhizobium sp. LARHSG275. The sequence continues at coordinate 183,457 of NZ_JBIXJN010000010.1, forward strand.
AAGGGCAACGCCTTCGAGATCGAAAGCGATCTGTCCGGTCTCGGCCTTCAGCCCCGGCAGAGTGAAGAAGACCGTATTGGCGACTCGCTCGCCGCCCTCGCCGTGGATCATCACATCGACTGCCGCCTCACGCATGCCGGCTTCCAAGCGCTCGCGTAGCGCACCGATCGCCGCATTGCGCGCATCGAGTTCGTCGGCCGCGGCTTCTGCTGCCGCGCCGAAGCCGATCAGCGCCAGCGAATTCTGTGTTCCTGAGCGGTGACCCCGCTCCTGCCCGCCACCCTGGATCAGCGGCCTGGGCATCAGCGCCTCGCCGCGCGCAATCAGTGCGCCGGCCCCCTTCGGCCCGCCGATCTTGTGCGAGGAAACAATCATGAAATCGGCGCCGATCTTTTCGATGTCAAGCGCGACGCGGCCGGCAGCCTGGACGGCATCGACCACGAAGAGGCCGCCATGGGCGTGGACGATCTTTGCCGCCGCCTCAACCGGCTGGACGATGCCCGTCTCATTGTTGACGAGCATGACGGCGACCATCGGCAGGCCGGCGGCCTTGTCATGCGCATCGAGCAGCTTGGAGAGTGCGTCGAGATCGACGACACCGGCTTCCGTCACCGGGATCTCCGTCATACTCTCCCTGGCGAAGCGGCCGCCTTCGCGCACCGCGGGATGCTCAATCGCCGAAAAATAAAGATGGCCAAGCCGAAGCGGCGTGCGGCCCATGCGGAAATCCGGCGTCAGCACCAGATTGGCGGCCTCGGTCGCGCCGCTGGTAAAGACCACATTGCCGGCATCTGTGCCGGCAAATGCCGCCACCTTGCGTCGTGCGCCTTCGATGGCGGCACGCGCCGCGCGACCCTCTCCGTGCACACTGTTCGGATTGCCAAACACGTCCATGGCGCGCATGATCGCCGCGCGTGCTGCGGGGTGCAGCGGCGCTGTGGCATTCCAGTCGAGATAAAGGCGTGGCGGCGCCATGATCTTCAGTCCTGCGCTTGACGAGCTTGCTTCAGCGGCCGCGGTTCATTTTTCTTGAAATTTCCGCCGGGCTTGCCTTATGACACGTTCCACGATGCGTGGATCGCCATGCAAGTTTCGAATTGTTCTAAACTGCGTTTTAGAAAAGCTGACAACACTAGTCAAGTCATGTTGTCGTCCAACACAGCGCGAACGCGAAATAAAACCCGGAGTACCAATGCCCGAAGTTATTTTCAACGGCCCAGCCGGCCGTCTTGAAGGCCGCTACCAGCCCTCCAAGGAAAAAAGCGCGCCCATCGCCCTGATTCTGCATCCGCATCCGCAGTTCGGCGGCACGATGAACAATCAGATCGTCTATCAGCTCTTCTACATGTTCCAGAAGCGCGGGTTCACGACGCTGCGCTTCAACTTCCGGGGCATCGGCCGCAGCCAGGGTGAATTCGACCACGGCGCGGGCGAACTCTCGGATGCCGCCTCGGCGCTCGACTGGGTGCAGAGCCTGCATCCCGATTCCAAGACCTGCTGGGTCGCCGGTTATTCCTTCGGCTCCTGGATCGGCATGCAGTTGTTGATGCGCCGGCCGGAGATCGAAGGCTTCATGTCGATCGCCCCGCAGCCGAACACCTACGACTTCTCCTTCCTGGCGCCCTGCCCGTCTTCCGGCCTGATCATCAACGGTGAGGCCGACAAGGTGGCGCCGGAAAAGGATGTCAATGGCCTTGTGGAGAAACTGAAGACCCAGAAGGGCATCCTCATTACCCATCGCACAGTTGCCAACGCCAACCACTTCTTCAACGGCCAGGTGGAAACGCTGATGGGCGAATGCGAGGACTATCTCGACCGGCGCCTCAACGGCGAACTGGTGCCGGAACCGGCCGCCAAGCGGATCCGCTGACACCACGAAATCCAGGCGTCATCGATGCCGTGACGGCCCGGAACACAACCGGGCCGGATGTGCCAGAACAGATCACCTATCGAGTTGCAATCCATATTGCAGTGCGGTAGGGTCCTCGCGATCCTAACAAAAGCGAGGTCCGCAATGACCAAGTCGTTCGGGGAAGTCCTGGATAAGTATAGGGGTATTGGTCCGGGGTTCGATTTTCTTCGAATAGGGCTCGCCTTTTCCATCGTATTGACCCATTCCTTTTTGTTAACCGAGAACACTGACTTCATCAGGGGGTCGGTATTCTGGTTTACTGAATACGCTCTTGTTCCGATGTTCTTCGCTTTGAGCGGATTTCTGATCGCCGGCAGCGCACAGCGCCTGAGCCTCCGGAATTTCCTGATCAACCGAGGCTTGCGCATCGTCCCGGCCCTTGCGGTCGATATCGTCGTCTGCTCGTTGATTATCGGGCCGATCATTACGGTCGTGTACCACGCCGAATATTTTACCGATCAGCGGTTTTTCAAATACTTCCTGAATATCGTCGGCTGGATCCATTACGAGCTGCCGGGCGTCTTCCAGGATAATCCGAGCCAGCGCGTCAACGGCGCTCTCTGGACGGTTCCCTGGGAAATCTTCTGCTACATCATCATGTCGTTCCTGATGATCACCGCCATCGTCAAGACGCGCTACAAGCTGCTCGCGGTGACGATCGCTTACATCGTCATCGGCCTTATTGTGCAGAAGATGCCCCATCTGTTGCCTGATACAATCAAGCCGATCGCGCGCTTCCTGTTCATGAGCCGAGGTTCCCAGCTGATAACGGCTTTCATGATGGGCATCGTCGCCTTTCAGTTCAAAGCGGTCATTCCGCATTCCCGATGGCTGTTCGCCGCCGCCTGCCTGGTTTGCATCGTTGCTATCCTCACCCTGGACAGCCGGGCGACGGAGTCGGTGATGAACCGGCCCCTGGTCATCACCTCTCTCGTTTACATCACCGTCTTCGTCGGCCTGTCCGAGGTGCCCATCCCGGCCTTTTTCAGGAAAGGCGACTACTCCTACGGCGTCTATCTCTATCACGACCCGTTTTTGCAGATCTGGATCAGCTCGTTCCCGTCGGTTTTCCTCTATCCGAAATATGGTGCGCTGGCGCTCTATCTCGTCGGTCTGCCATCGGCTCTCGCCGTTGCGGTGCTGTCCTGGCATTTCATCGAGAAGCCCATTCTTGGCCTTCGCAAGAAGTTCTCCTTCATCGCCCAGGTCAGGGGCGTCGAGGATGGCCATCAGGCTGGACGCGAATCCAACGTCCGGCCGGTCGCTGTAAAGAGTTAGAGGCCTTTCCTGGTCAGGAAAGGCTCTCAGGCTTTGCCGGCCGCATCTCGGCGGTGAGCTCGAAAGCCGAGTCCAGCACTCCATCGATGAGGATCGGCGCGCTTTCGCGCATGCCGATCTTCCTCAGCACACGCTGCGAAGCGATGTCGTCGGGATGCGTGAAGGCAATGAAGCCCTGCGCAAACTGCCTTTCGAAGAACCAGTCACCCAGCACGCTCGCCGCTTCCGTTGCCAGGCCCTTGCCCCACGCCTCCTCGCGCAGGGAATAACCGAGTTCGAATTGCTCGTTCCTGAACTTTGAAATCCCGGCACGGCCGAGAAACTGACCGTCTTCGGCCAGAAGCTTGTATTTGGTCGTGCCGTCGCGCGCCTGCTCCTCGAACCAGCCGCGCAGCCGCTCCTCAGCCTTCTCCAGGCTCCACGGCGCATTACCGGACAGATATCGAGTGGTGGCCATCGTCGAATGCAGCTGCTGCACCAGGGCAGCATCGCCTTCGTCCCACATGACGAAGCACATCCGGGACGTCTTGAGAATGACCGTCTCCGACATCATGCCTCCACGATGACGCCGCCGCTGACCGGGGCGGCCACCCCTGTCGTGCCGGGAAATGTCAGCGGCAGCCCGTGCAGCGACCGGACGGCGAGATAGGCCCAGGCCTCGGCTTCGATCGCATCGCCGTCAAAGCCCGCCTCCTCGGCGCTCAATACTCTCGATCCCAGCCCTCCGGCCATGGCCGAGAACTCCGCCATCACGGTGGCATTCAGCCGCCCGCCGCCGCAGACGATATAGATCGCTGGGGTCTCGGGCAGGAAGCCGGCAGATTTGATGATCGAGGCAGCCGCGACATGCGCCAGCGTCCGGGCGCCGTCTTCAAGGCTCGCCTCCTCCGGCCGAAGCGGCGCGAAATCGCCGCGGTCCAGCGACCGGCGGATATTGCCGCGGAAGAACTGGCTTTGCAGATAGCGTTCCGCCAGGCCGGCCACGACCTTGCCGCGCCCACCGATCTCGCCGCCGGGATCATAGGTTCTGCCGGTTTGCATCTCCACCCACTGGTCGATCAGCGTATTGCCCGGACCGCTGTCGAAGGCTGATATCCGGCCGTCGGTGCCGATAAAGGTCAAATTGGAGATGCCGCCGATATTGACGAAGCAGACCGCCTGTCCCTGCTGCTGGAATTTTCCCGCAAGTGCGGCATGATAGGCCGGCACCAGTGGCGCGCCCTGCCCGCCATGGACCATGTCGTTGGCGCGCATGTCGTAGACCACCGATATCCCGGTTCTCTTCGCAAGTTCCTGCCCATCGCCGATCTGGATCGTCAGTGCCTCATCAGGGCGATGGAGCACCGTCTGGCCATGGAAGCCGAGAACATCGACGCCAGCGGCGGAAAGCCCGAAACGCTCCAGGAATGCCGTTACGGCAGTTGCATGCCGCAAGGTAAGTTCAAGCTCGATGTCACGAAGCTCGGCGGGTCGTTGGCTCCTGTCGCTCAGCAGACATGCGATTTCCAGCGCCCGTTTGAGCCGACCGCGAAAATCGGCGTCATAGGGCACGCCCATGAACGGCCCGCGCTCGATGAAGCCGCGGCCGTCGGTCCTGATCAGCGCGACGTCGATTCCGTCCATCGACGTGCCGCTCATCAGACCGATCGCGGTCCTGATGACATCCATGAGGCTTCCTTCCCGCGATTCCCGGATGCACTTTGATAAAAACAGTGCTAAACGCGCCGCGACAGATCAACAACAACGAACTTGCGCGAGGCCGGATGGGCGAGCGCAGATATCAAGAGACGAAGGCCATGTCCGAGTTCAAGTCCGATTTCCTCCGCACGCTGAAAGAGCGCGGCTTCATTCATCAGGTCTCCGATGAAAGCGGCCTCGATAACCTGTTCGCGAAGGAAACTGTGACGGCCTATATCGGCTTCGATCCGACGGCGCCCAGCCTGCATGCCGGCTCGCTGATCCAGATCATGATGCTGCACTGGATGCAGAAGACCGGTCACCGCGCCATCTCGCTGATGGGCGGCGGCACCGGCATGGTCGGCGATCCCTCCTTCAAGGAAGAAGCGCGCCAGCTCATGACCGTCGATACGATCGAAGGCAACATCGCCTCGATCAAGCGCGTCTTCTCCAATTACCTGAATTACGGCGAAGGTCCGAAGGACGCGCTGATGATCAACAATGCCGAATGGCTGCGCTCGCTGAACTATCTCGAATTCCTGCGCGACGTCGGCAAGCACTTCTCGGTCAACCGCATGCTGTCCTTCGACAGCGTCAAGACGCGTCTCGACCGCGAACAGTCACTGTCCTTCCTGGAATTCAACTACATGATCCTCCAGGCCTACGACTTCGTCGAGCTTGCCAAGCGCTACGACTGCCGCCTGCAGATGGGCGGTTCGGACCAGTGGGGCAATATCGTCAACGGCATCGATCTCGGTCACCGCATGGGCACACCGCAGCTCTATGCGCTGACATCGCCGCTGCTGACGACATCGTCGGGCGCCAAGATGGGCAAGTCGGCGACGGGCGCTGTCTGGCTGAATGCCGACATGCTCTCGGCCTACGATTTCTGGCAGTACTGGCGCAACACCGAGGATGCCGACGTCTCGCGCTTCCTGAAGCTCTACACCACGCTGCCGATGGATGAAATCGCCCGGCTCTCGGCACTCGGCGGTTCGGAGATCAACGAGGTCAAGAAGATCCTTGCGACCGAGGTAACGGCAATCCTGCACGGTCGCGAGGCCGCTGAACAGGCCGCCGAAACGGCGCGCAAGACCTTCGAGGAAGGCGGCCTCTCGGAAAACCTGCCGTCGGTCGACGTGCCCGCCTCCGAGCTCGACGCCGGCATCGGCCTGCTGTCGCTGATCGTTCGCGCCGGCCTTGCCTCATCGAACGGCGAAGCCCGCCGTCACGTCCAGGGCGGCGCCATCCGCATCAACGACGAGGCGGTCAGCGACGAGCGCAAGATGATCGGCAGCGGCGAAATCACGACCGACGGCGTCATCAAGCTTTCGCTCGGCAAGAAGAAGCACATCCTCATCCGCCGCGCGGCGTAAGCGGCTTCAATTCCGAACCGATATCAAAGCCGGCGCCTGCGCCGGCTTCTTCTTTGCCTCACTATTCGGGTCGGCGAGCAAGATCATTCAGCTCAACGCCGGCATTTCGGGTCATCTCGTCTGGTTTCTTAAGAAGATAGCCGGGTGGATCGACGCTTGAAGCGGGCTTCACCCGCGACCACCAGCTGATCGAGAAGATCGGCGGCGTCATTTCCGCGTCCAGAGGAACCATCAGGACGTGGTCGGAACGGATGACCGCCTCCTGCGATTTCAGCCGCACGCCCTTTTCCGCGGAAAGCGACACGTCGGCAATCGTGACGGCCATCATGGCGGCCGACGCGAAAGAAACTGTCCGGGCGCACTGCATGGCATCCTCCGACATTGCACCGGCCGTTGCTTCCTGGCCGGGACCATTATATCAGATTTTTCTAAATCAAGTTGAGCGTCGATGACGGACTTGTCAATCGCGCTCGACAGATGAAGACGAACGCCACACCTGTCATGCTCGATGCCTGGTTATCGCCGGTATCGTGCCGGCGGCCCGCCACGACCTCTGCTGTGACTGCTTCCCCTCACTGGAATTCGAAGATCTGCCGGAAAACACCCGGCGCGATGATCGACAGCGGGTTGATCTGCAGGTTCGGCTGGTCGAACTTGCCTGTCAACTTGAAGGTGATGCCGATGAGGCCGCGATCGCTGCCATTGCCGAGGATAACGCCGATCAACGGCAGTTCGGCAAAGAGGCGGTTGAGGCCGTAGGCCGGCATGAAGGTGCCGGTCATGTCCATGTTGCCCTTGCGGTCGCGCACGATGCCCTGGAAGGTTGCGCCGATCTGGTCGCCGCGCAGCACGCCGTTTTCGATGCCGACCATGCCATTGCGCGAAACGACACGGGCAAAGCCGCGCTGGAAGCGCTGCGACGACGTATCGATATCGCGCTTGACGGCCTCGTTGAGGCTGCGCTGCTCACTTCCAACGGGCGTCGAGACAATCGAGCGCAGCCGTTGTTCGTTGACGATCGCGAAGCGGCGCACATCGAGGGAGCCGTCCCAGCCGCCCTCCGCCCCCAGCCGGATCGCCAGATTGAGCAGGCCGCCCTGCATGTGCTGGTAGAGATCGGCGAAACGCGATACCGCGCCGGCATCGCCGCTGGTGATGTTGATGACGCCGCCGTCCTGCATCTGGCTGACCACCGCCTCGCCGCTATCGGTAACGGCGGAAAAATTGAGCGTCTGCAGCTTGTCGCCGCGCAGTGATATTTGCGCCTGGAAATTGCCGACTTTCTCGTCGTTGAAGCCGATGACGTTTTTCAGCCTGGCGCGCACGGATACGCCGGTGTCGCCGGCATCCCCATCACCATCGTCACCCGAGCCCGATTTCAACCGCTGGATGACCGGCCGCGCATCGGCGCTGTCGCCGGAGACCGAGACGTCGAAATTGCCCTTGCCGCGTTTCACCGACAGGGCGAAATCGTCGAGCGAGGAGAGCTTGACGCTATCGAAATCGGCCGAGATCAGCCCGCCCTTGCCGATGTTCAACGATCCGCTGGCACCGAAACCGTCGCCCTTCAGGCGGAAGTTCTTGATCTGGGTATTGTCGGCCGGGCCTGACGTTTCGAATTCGGCCGTGGCGGCAATGCCGCTGCCCTTCGACCAGCCTATCCAAGGCAATTCGAGCAGCGACTTGGTGAGGTCGAGCTGGACGTCCTGCCGGTCGTCGTCGATCCGCGTCAACACCATCTTCACGCTGCCGCCGACGATGCCGGAGAGGCCGGGTATCAGCTTGTTGCGCTGGTCCTCGGACAGCGTCGCGGTGATCACCCGCTGCCGCGCCGCTGTATCGGATGCCTCGACCGGTTCGGTAAGATCGATATCGGCCGGGACGCCGTCGATCTGGGCCTTGGCGTCGAGCGTGATCCGTTTCGGATTGCCGTTCAGCGTGCCGTCGAGATTGCTGATCATCCGGCCGGAAAACGGCTTGGCAAGATCGACGTCGGTGAGCTTCATTGCCGCCGTCCATTCGGCCGGCGGCGGGTTTTGCGAGGAGAGCAGGCCGAAATGGGCCTTCACATTCGCCTCGATCCGGCCCTTGAGATCGTCGGGCGTAAAGCCAGCGCGCTGCAGCACCCGGATCGGCCTGTATGTCAGAAGCTCGCCGACGGCATCTGCCGGGCCGGACACCGCAAGATCGATATCAGCCATCAGTGGCTTATCGTAGGTGGCGGGCAAGATGAACGTCCCTTGGCCGAGAGCGACGGACCGGCCGGACGGGAAATAGGACGTGCCGTTCTTGATCGCGATCGTCGCAACCGGGCCGCTCAGGTCGAAATGCGCTGACGTGTCGCGGATCGGCGGAATGTCGCCGGCGACGTTCATCCGCGCGCCCGCAATGTCGAAGCCGATGCGGATCTGGTTGGCGTCGAGTTTCAATCCTTTGCCGCCGGCTGCCTCGTCCAACCTGCCGAACGGAATGAAGACGGAAATGGAAGCGTTGGTGACGGTGCCGCCAAAGAGATTGCCGTGCAACCAGGTGCGCACCTTGGGCGCCATCCAGAACGGCCAGAGCTGCTTGATGGCTGTCGTCTGCAGCTGCGCCGACTGGCCGGCGAAGCTGATTTCCGGCGATTTGTCGCCGAGTTTGACGTGCAGGGATCCGTAGAGCGCGCCGAGCGGGCTGGAAGCGGTTATGTTGGGAAACTGGAATTCACGGCCGGCGACCATGTAGCGCCCGGTCGCCTGGATGTCGAAGGAGAGCGGCGGCTCGCCGGAGCCGCCGGGGGCTGCCGTGCCGCCGCTGACGAGCAGGTCGATGCCGAAGCCTTTGCCCGCCTGCGGGTCGAGCTTATCGAGATCGATCAGCGCACCGTTGATGGGAAGCTTGGTCGCGCCGAATCGAGCGTTCGATCGGGCGATCTCGATCGTCTGCTTGGCGAAATCGTAGACGAGATTGATTTGCCCGCCCGACAGCTCCTGCGGATCGCCGTCGGCATAGATCTGGCCGGGATCGATGTCGATTGTCGCCGCAAGCGCCGGCTGCACGCCATCGCGCCCTCTGGTGGCCGACACCGTGAGGTCGGCAAAGGCGCTGAGCCCCTGCCGTATTGCGCCCTGATCGTTGCGTTTCAGCCCGAAGGGCGTGAGGTCGGCATGCTTCAGCGTCGCAACGACCTTCGACACGTGGCCGCCGTCCTTCTCGGCCAGCACATCGAGCTCCGCCACTTCGCCGTTGAGCGCGACTTCGCCGGTCAATTGCAGCGACGACGGACCGGCATGGGCAAAGACGAGATTGTCGATGACCAGCGACAGCGGGCCGTTGGCGGTATCGGCAAGCTTGATGTCGATGCCGGAGATGCGCATCGAATTCGTCGAGCCGCGCGTCACGATGCTGTCGAACATATCGAACTGCGAGAAGATCTTCTCCATCGCCGCCGGCACGGCGTCGATGCGCAGATCGTCGAGCTTGACGGGATTGCCGGAGGGCAGAAGCGCGGTATCGAGCGCGATATCCTCCGCTTCGATGTCCGTAACGGCGATGCGGCCGCGGAAAAGCTGCAGCGGATCGAGCCCCAGGCGCACCGAACCCGTCGTCGACAGGTGCTGGCCGCTCTCCTGGTCGATCATGTTGACGTTGCGCGCTTCCAGCGCCAGCCGGAAATCCGAGGTGAAGCGGATGACGGTGGAGCCGACCTCGGCGCGGTAGCGCGGTCCGGCCACGCCATTCAGCGCCGCCTGCGCCTGCTGCGACAGCGGCTTGTCGAACATGCCGCTCTCGACGGTGAAAACGATGGCAGCGAGAATAACGAGGATCAGTCCCAGGAATCCTGAGGTCAGCTTCGCCGTGCGGCGCATCGGCGAACGCGGCGGCGGGCAATGAACGATGATCGGATCCTCGGCCTGGGCGGACGGCAAGCGGTCCAGCGCAACGATATCCTTCTTGCGAAACGTGACCTTTTCGCCGCGGATGGCTGACATGCGCCCTCGGGCTCTCCCTTAACTGAAGAATTGAACCCGGCCATGCTGGACGGGTATCCGTCCACTATATAATTCGGGGAGAGTAAGTGTCATCCACAAACCCGGCAAAAGAAAGGTTTTCCCAATGGCGGTTCCCGGCATCGGTGTCTCGGCCCCTGATTTCAACCTTCCCCGCGACGGCGGCGGCCGCGTTTCGCTGGCCGAATTCCACGGCAAACCGCTCGTGCTGTTCTTCTATCCCAAGGACGACACCACGGGCTGCACCGCCGAATCACTGGCTTTCACCGCGTTGGCGGCCGAGTTCGAAGCGGCGGGTGCTGCCGTCATCGGCATGTCGCCCGATTCGGCCGCCTGCCATGACAAGTTCATCAAGAAGCACCGTCTTTCGGTGGCGCTTGCCTCGGACGAGGAAAAGACGACGCTGCAGGCCTATGGCGTCTGGAAGGAAAAGAGCATGTACGGCCGCAACTTCATGGGTGTCGAGCGTACCACCTTCCTGATCCGCCAGGACGGCACGATCGCCACCATCTGGCAGAAGGTGAAGGTGCAGGGCCATGCCGAAACCGTCCTTGAGGCCGTGAGGAACCTGACGGCGTGACTGGGGATCTCACGATATCCTCGCTGCGCGGCGGCGCCATCGATGCGATCAGTTCGGCCGATCTCGACCGCAAGACGGCAGTTGCGCAGGAAAGCGCCACCCGCTGGTTCGCCCGCCGGGTGTCGCTGCGCTCGCCGCTCGATGCGGCCCTGCCCGACAGGCCCGGCCGTCCCGAGAAACCGATGCTGACGCCGCCGACCCAGGTGGAGAAGCGCTCGCTGCATACGCTCAAAGGGCGGATCGCGCTGCTCCACGCCATCGCCCATATCGAGCTCAACGCCGTCGATCTGGCGCTCGATATCGTCGCGCGATTCGCGACCGAGCAGGTGCCGAATTCCTTTTTCGACGGTTGGATGCAGGTCGCCTTCGAGGAGGCGAAGCATTTCCGCATGGTGCGCGCCAGGCTCAACGATCTCGGCGCCGATTACGGCGATTTGCCTGCCCATGACGGGCTCTGGCAGGCGGCCCATTCGACCCGCAACGATCTGACGGCAAGGCTCGCCGTCGTGCCGCTGATCCTGGAGGCCCGCGGCCTCGACGTCACGCCGTCGCTGCAGGCGAAGATGCGCCAGACCGGCGATCTCGAAAGTGCCGATGTCCTCGACGTCATCTACAACGACGAGAAAGGCCATGTCGCCGTCGGCGCCAAATGGTTCCGCTTCCTCTGCGCCCGCGAGAAGCGCGACCCTGCAAAAGCCTTCCAGGAGCTGGTGCGGGCAAATTTCCGCGGACCGCTGAAGCCGCCTTTCAACGACCTTGCCCGCGCCGAGGCTGGGCTGACGCCGTCCTTCTACCGCTCGCTCGCATCGATCAGCCACGCTTGAAGTCACTGAAATTTATGATGCGCCGGCGACAATGAAAGCATTCATTAACCATAACGGTGTCTAATTTCCGAAAGAGGCGTAGAGCATCAATCGGGAGAGCCTGCGTGAACAGCGGACATCAGCACCGGGTATTCGGCAGACGGGCGCAGGAACATATCCTCATCCTGGCAAGCGGCGACAAGGTCCGCCATATGACGGTCCGGCCGTGGATGGCTGCGCTGGCCCTCTGCTTCGTCGGCGTCTTCTCGATCGGCTATCTCCTGGCCACGTCCTATCTCGTGCTGCGCGACGATCTGATCGGCGCCACCATGGCCCGCCAGGCGCGCATGCAGCACGACTATGAAGACCGCATCGCCGCCCTCCGCGCGCAGGTCGACCGCATCACCTCCCGCCAGCTTCTCGATCAGCAGGTGGTCGAAGACAAGGTCGACAAGCTGATGGAGCAGCAAATGGCGCTCACCTCGCGCCATGGCAAACTCGACAATCTGCTCGACCGGGCCGAAAGCTCCGGCCTGACGGAAAAGGACGGCGCCCTGCCCGCGCCGACTTCCCCCGTTCAGTCTTCTTATGCGCCCGATATTAAGGACAAGCGTGCATCGCTTAACCCTGGCGGCATCGAGGCGATCGAGAAACAGCTGGCGAGCGGCGCGCCCGCCGATGCGACGCCGGACAATTCGACGCTCGCCTATGTGCCGGCCACTGACACGGTCGGCGACCGCGCCGACCGCATCTTCTCCAAGGTGACGCTGTCGCTGAAAGATGTCGAACAGGATCAGCGCAGCCGGGTCGAACAGCTGACGAGCGATGCCGGCAATGCCGCCAACGCCATCGAGACCGTGCTGACCCGCTTCAAGATTCCGATGCCCGAGAGCGCTGCCAGCAAAGACGATGACGATGCGGTCGGCGGCCCCTATGTCGAGCCTGAAAGCAACGACGGCTTCAACAATTCGCTGGTTGCGCTCGATGGCGCACTGACCCGGCTCGAGGCAGTGCGCAGCACCGCCGAATCCCTGCCGTTCCGCAATCCCGCTATCGGCAAGGACGTGACCAGCCCCTTCGGCAACCGCCGTGATCCGTTCCTCGGCCGCCTCGCGCTCCATTCCGGCATCGATTTTCGCTTTTCGCCGGGCGAAAGGATCCGCCCGACGGCGCCCGGCAAGGTGATTTCGGCCGGCTGGACCGGCGGCTACGGCAACATGGTCGAGGTCGATCACGGCAACGGCATCTCGACGCGCTACGGGCATATGTCGGAGGTTCTGGTCAAGGTCGGCGACACAGTCGATCGCAACGACGTCATCGGCCTTGCGGGCAGCACCGGCCGCTCGACGGGCACCCACCTGCACTATGAAGTGCGACAGGACGGCAATCCCGTCGATCCAGTATATTTCATGAATGCCGGCCTTAAACTCGCCACCTATATCAAGTAACTCCTGCCCGGTAACCAACGCTTCACTCTGCAATGGGTGCGGCGTCTCTAATTCTTGACTTGCCGGCCATTCGGGGCTATGTCGCGCTGCATTGCGGCACGCAATCCCGCCGACTCGTTCAGAGTTCGGCCGAACCTGAATGGAAACAGTTTTCCCTTTGACGACATTTGCTGACCTTGGCTTGAGCCAAAAAGTGCTATCCGCTGTTACGGATGCGGGCTACACGATCCCCACGCCTATTCAGGCGGGAGCCATCCCGTTTGCGCTCGAGCGCCGCGATATTTGCGGCATCGCGCAGACCGGCACTGGCAAGACGGCATCCTTCGTGCTGCCGATGCTGTCGCTTCTCGAAAAGGGCCGTGCGCGTGCGCGCATGCCCCGCACGCTGATTCTCGAACCGACGCGCGAACTCGCCGCTCAGGTCGCCGAGAATTTCGAGAAATACGGCAAGAACCACCGCCTCAACGTCGCCCTCCTGATCGGCGGCGTTTCCTTCGAAGACCAGGACCGCAAGCTCGAGCGCGGCGCCGATGTGCTGATCTGCACGCCCGGCCGCCTGCTCGACCATTTCGAGCGCGGCAAGCTCCTGATGAGTGGCGTCGAGATCCTTGTCATCGACGAGGCCGACCGCATGCTCGACATGGGTTTCATCCCCGATATCGAACGCATCGCCAAGATGATCCCGTTCACCCGCCAGACTCTGTTCTTCTCGGCAACCATGCCGTCGGAGATCCAGAAGCTCGCGGACCGCTTCCTGCAGAACCCCGAGCGCATCGAGGTCGCAAAGCCGGCTTCCGCCGCAGCGACCGTGACGCAGCGTTTCGTCGCCTCGCACGGCAAGGATTACGAAAAGCGCGCCGTCCTGCGCGAACTCGTCCGCGCCCAGACCGAACTCAAGAACGCCATCATCTTCTGCAACCGCAAGAAGGATGTCGCCGATCTCTTCCGTTCGCTCGAACGCCACGGCTTCTCGGTCGGCGCCCTGCATGGCGACATGGACCAGCGTTCCCGCACGATGACGCTGCAGAGTTTCCGTGACGGCAATCTCCAGCTTCTGGTCGCTTCCGACGTCGCCGCCCGCGGCCTCGATATCCCTGATGTCAGCCACGTCTTCAATTTCGATGTGCCGATCCATTCCGAGGATTACGTCCACCGCATTGGCCGCACCGGCCGTGCCGGCCGCTCGGGTGCCGCCTTTACTCTCGTCACCAAGCGCGACACGAAGTTCGTCGACGCCATCGAGAAGCTGATCGGCGAAAAGGTCGAATGGCTGAGCGGCGACCTGACGTCGCTGCCGCCGCCGGCAGAAGACAGCCGGGACAGCGAACGCCCGCGCCGCAACAGCCGCGAGCGTGGCGCCAGAGATGGTGCAGGCCGAGATCGTGCGCCGAGAGAGAATGGCGACAAGGATCGTGGACGCGGACGCGGCAATCGCGCCGCCGCGAGTCATAAATCTGACAACGACATACGGGATAATGGCGTCGACGTGATTGAAGCAGCACCAGTAAAGGCCGACATCGTGAAGAACGAGCGCAAAGCAGAGCAGAAGCCGCAGAACAATGCGCGTAACAGTCGGCCTTACCCGGCAAATGATGACAGCCGCGACCGCCGCCGTCATCGCGACCACGACGACGGCCCGACCCCGGTCGGCTTCGGCGACGATATCCCGGCCTTCATGCTGATCGCCGGCAGCGCCAAGGTCTGAACATCCAATGGGCAGGCCCGGCCTTGATTTTCCGGGCTTCGGCGTCGGCCTGGTAATTCTGCGCGGCGCCAAAATCCTTCTCTACAAGCGCTTGCGCGCACCTGAAGCCGGCTACTGGAATATTGTCGGCGGCAAGGTCGATCACATGGAGCCGGCGGAGCAAGCCGCTCGCCGCGAGGCCGAGGAAGAAACCGGCCTCGTGATCGGTCGTATCGAACGGCTCGGCATGACCGAGCAGATCATCGACGCCGACCGCCAGCACTGGATCTCTCTGCTCTATGTCACCCGCGACATCGAGGGCGAGCCGCAACTCACCGAACCGGACAAGCTTTCGGATTTCGGCTGGTTTCCCCTGACCGATTTGCCCGAGCCGCTGTCGGCCTTCACCAAGGCCGCGATAGCAGCCTTGCCGGCTGCAGCACGGGGCGAATAGCTATTCGGCGCGAAGCGACGCCTCATAGGCAAGCCGCACCCATTTCGCCATCAGATCGGGATCGTCATAGGCCTCGTCAGGGATCGACCAGTAGGGCATTTTTACCGGCTTGCCCTTCTTGCCCTCATAGGTCCATTGCGTGGCCCCGGCGGCGGCAAATTCAGGTGCGCTCGTCTCGTCGGCCTTCAACAGCATTTCGTCGCGCACTTCAAGCGCGATGATCCGTCCAAGATGATAGATGCCTTTACCGCCGAACATGCACTTGATCGTGACTGGCCCGAGCCCCTGAAACATTTCCTCGATCCCGGCATTGTCCATCCTCTATCCCCTTGAAATCTCGATCGCTGTGAAAATCACAGCGCGTGATAATCCCGGTTCATATAGATCAGCGCCGGGTGTTTTTCGCTGAAGCGGACGGCCGCGACCTCACCGAAGACGACATTGTGCGTCGGCATTTCCTTGATGTCGGTCACCCGGCAATCGAAGGCGGCGAGCGCATCGAAGAGAACCGGCGCGCCGGTGACGAGTGTGTCGAAACGGGCGCTGGCGAAGCGGTGGTCGTCATTGGTAAGCGCGGTGCGCCCGGAGAAAGCGTCGGCAACGGCCTGGTGATGGGCGCCAAGCGTGTTGAGCACGAAGACGCCGCTTCGGAAGAAGATCTCGTTCTTCGGATTGGTGTTGTTGAGGCAGATCAGCACCGAGGCCGGATTGTCGGAGACCGAGCAGGCGGCGGTAATGGTAACGCCGCGGCGCACGCCTTCCAAGGCCGTCGTCACGAGCTGTACATGGCCGGCATAACGGCTCATGGCGTCGCGATACAGGCCGGGGTCGATATGCTGCCTGTTCAACACCTGCTTCTCCGTGCGCGCGCTTTTTGCCTGGATTGTCTTGCCATCGCGCCAATATGGCGAGCATCGGTTACCTTTTCTACAATAGGACCGGTGAAAAGCGCCGTGTTGCGCTTGTTTTTCTTTGACGATCGCGGCCTTGCGGATAAAAGGGCATGGACGATGGCTAGGGATCTCCGCCTTTCATGATCAACCTGCGTGGCATAGCAGCTTTTCTGGCGCTGCTGGGAGCGGCGGCTGAAAGCCATGCGGCCGGCGTGACGATCGGCGTCGTCGCCCCTCAGAACGGCCCGCTCGCCCTCCTCGGCGCCCAGATTGCCGCGGGCGCCGGCTTCGAGATCCAGCAGTCGGGAAATACTCTGGTCGCCATCAACGAGACCTGCGAAGACAATAGCGGTGCTGCGGTTGCCGATGCGCTTGTCAACGCCAAGGTGCAGGTCGCGATCGGCTTTCTCTGCAGCGAAACGCTCGAAGGCGCGCTGCCGAAGCTGAAGGACGCCAATATTCCCGCGATCACCGTCTCCGTGCGCTCCCGCATCCTGATGGAGGATGCGTTGAAGAACGGCTGGCCGCTCTTCCGGGCGGCGCCCGCCGACGGTGCCGAGGCGGCAAAGATCATCGAGGTGATCCTGAAGGACTGGGCCGCTGATCCGATCGCCCTGATCGAGGACGGCACCATTCATGGCCGCGAACTGACGGAATCGGTGCGCAATGCGCTGGAGCAGAACGGCCTGAAGCCGGTCTTTACCGATACCTACCGTCCGGGACAGGAGCAGCAGATTGCCCTGGTCCGCCGCCTGAAACGGGCCGGCGCCACCAGGGTCTTCATCGGCGGCGACCGCAACGACGTCGCCGTTATCGCCCGCGACGCCAAGGCCGAGAACATCCAGCTCTCCATCCTCGGCGGCGATGCCATGCGCGCTGCCGACCAGCCGCTGCCGCTGAATTCAGGCGTGCGCGCCGTCGCCCTGCCCGAATACGCCATGCTGCCGGAAGGCACGGCTGCTGCCGGCGCGCTGCATGCCAAAGGCGTCGAGCCGGAAGGTTATGTCCTGCCTTCGCTGGCCGCCGCCCTCATTGCCGGCCAGGCCGGGCAAGCCGCCGTTGCGGCGGGCAAACCCCTCCAGGAGACGCTTCTCGGCACGACATTCCAGACACCGGTCGGCACTATTGCCTTCACCGGTGCGCATGAACTTTCGCAAAATCCCTACCGCCTGCTCGAATGGCGGGGCAACGGCTTTTTTCCACCCGCCGCGCCGACGCAATGAACGGCGCGCCTGCTTTGAATTCAGGCCCCGCACTCTGGCGGCCCATACGGAGTAAGATTTGATGACGCTGCCCATTCGCATTGCCCCCTCGATCCT
This sequence comes from Rhizobium sp. LARHSG275, assembly GCF_052871115.1. Lineage (NCBI taxonomy): Bacteria > Pseudomonadati > Pseudomonadota > Alphaproteobacteria > Hyphomicrobiales > Rhizobiaceae > Rhizobium > Rhizobium sp. LARHSG275. The sequence continues at coordinate 200,870 of NZ_JBIXJN010000010.1, forward strand.
CGCAGCGGATTTCGCCAGGCTCGGCGAGGAGGTGCGCGACGTGACGGCCGCCGGCGCCGACTGGATCCATCTCGACGTGATGGACGGGCATTTCGTGCCCAACATCTCCTTCGGCCCCGATGTCATCAAGTCGCTGCGCTCCTATACATCAGCCACCTTCGACTGCCACCTGATGATCTCGCCGGTCGACGATTATCTCGAAGCCTTCGCCAAGGCCGGCTGCGACCGCATCACCGTCCATGCCGAAGCCGGACCGCATCTGCACCGCTCGCTGCAGACTGTCCGCAACCTCGGCAAGAAGGTCGGCGTGACGATCAATCCGGCGACACCGCTCAGCGCCGTCGAGAACGTGCTCGACGATGTCGACCTCATCCTGATCATGTCGGTCAATCCCGGTTTCGGCGGGCAGAAGTTCATTCCGGCGATGGCGGGAAAGATCGCGGCGGCGAAGTCACTGATCGGTGATCGGCCGATCGAACTCGAGGTCGACGGCGGCGTCACGGTGGAAACGGCGCCTGATATCGCGCGGGCGGGCGGCAATGTCCTCGTCGCCGGCTCGGCAATTTTCAAGGGCGATACGGTCGAGGATTACCGCCGGACCGTCGCCGATCTGCGTCAGGCAGCCGAAGGGGCACGAGCATGAAGAAGCGTCTCATCATCGGCGGCATCATTGCCGCAGCATTTGCCGGCCTGCCCGGCCTGTCACTTGCCGGCGACATCGCCAATATCCAGCCGATCGGTTTTTCCGCTGACGGCAAGGTTTTCGGATTCCAGGAATTCGGCATCAAGCAGAGCGTCCCCTACTCCAACACTTATTTCGTCGATACCGAAGACGGCCACTATCTCGAGGGCACACCCTTCCGCACCGAACTGACCGATAAGGACGCCAATCTCTCCAAGGCGCGGCGGCAGAACCTGACGGCGGCGCGCAGCCAGATGGACAAATACGATCTGTTGACCAATCCCGGCCTGATCGCCGCCTTCAATCCACCGACCGAACTCGGCTCGCCTTCGAAGACGATCCGCTACACGACGCTTGCGACGGACGGTCCGCCGAAGGCGCCCTATACGCTCTCGCTCGGCGAGATGCCGGTGCCGACGCCGAAGGATTGCGCCGCGATCGATAGACGCGTCATCGGCTTCAGCCTGCAGATGATCGAGAAGGAAGGCGCTCCGAACCGGCAGGCGGCGCGCCAGGCCACCACGGTTCCGGCCGAGCGCACGTGCTCGGTCGAATACCGGATCGGCGGCGCGATGGTCTATCAGCCGGAAGGCGGAAACCAGGTTCACATCGCCCTCGTCCTGGCCTTCGATGCGACAAGGAACGGACGCTGGATCGCCGTTCCTGTTCATCCCTAAGCATGGATCGCCCCCCGATAGATCGTCTAAGAGCTGCATGGCCGCCCTACCCCGATCTGATCGCCGGCGCGTTGCTTTGGGGCATGCAGATGCTTGCCGCCGCCATGTTCGGCCTTTACCTGCGCAACGGCCTGCAGACGAGCCGCCTTGCCGAGGTCGCAGCACTTTATTTCGCCGGCGGCCTGTTGGCCTGGCCGTTCGCCTTGCCGGTTGCCCGCTTCTTTGCTTATGGCAGGCAGCCGGAAGCGCGTTTTGCCGCTTTTTTCGTGACGCTGACCGCAGCTACGATCCTGATGACCGCCTTCCTCTTCGCCATGGAATACCGGATCTTCTATTCGCGCTGGCACGCGCCCTTCGGCAGTATCGTCTGGGCCTTCCAGTTCGTCTTCACCAGTATCAGCGCCGTCTACCAGTTCCTGGTGATCGGCCTGCGCCTCTTCCTGCCGCTCGGCCTCGTCTGTCTTGTCGCAAGCAGCTATCATCTTGCCAAACGCATGCGTTGAGATTGCCGCCCGTCTTTGCTACAGGGGCGCTAACAAACCTCTTGAAGTGAAGGCAGCCGCCCATGATCCCGCGTTATTCTCGGCCCGAAATGGTCGCCATCTGGTCTCCCGAAACCAAGTTCCGCATCTGGTTCGAGATCGAGGCGCATGCCTGCGACGCGCTGGCCGAACTCGGCGTCATCCCGAAATCGGCGGCAAAGACGATCTGGGAAAAAGGCGGCTCCGCCACCTTCGATGTCGACCGCATCGATGAGATCGAGGCTGTCACCAAGCATGACGTCATCGCCTTCCTCACCCACCTCGCCGAGATCGTCGGCCCGGATGCGCGCTTCGTTCACCAGGGCATGACTTCGTCCGACGTGCTCGACACCTGCTTCAACGTCCAGCTGGTCCGCGCCACGGACATCCTGCTTGCCGATATCGACCGGCTGCTCGAAGCGCTGAAACGCCGCGCCTTCGAACACAAGGACACCGTCACCATCGGCCGTTCGCACGGCATCCACGCCGAGCCTACCACCTTCGGCGTCAAGCTGGCGCTCGCCTATGCCGAATTCGAGCGCTGCCGCCAGCGTCTCGTCGCCGCGCGCGAGGAAGTCGCGACCTGCGCCATATCGGGCGCCGTCGGCACCTTCGCCAATATCGATCCGCGCGTCGAGGAACATGTCGCCAAGGCGCTTGGCCTGAAGGCCGAGCCGGTCTCGACACAGGTCATCCCGCGTGACCGCCACGCGATGTATTTCGCCACGCTCGGCGTCGTCGCCTCGTCGATCGAGCGGCTGGCAACCGAAATCCGCCACCTGCAGCGCACCGAGGTGCTCGAAGCCGAAGAATATTTCTCGCCCGGCCAGAAGGGCTCTTCGGCCATGCCGCACAAGCGCAACCCGGTTCTGACCGAAAACCTGACCGGCCTTGCCCGCATGGTCCGCTCCTACGCCATGCCGGCGATGGAAAACGTCGCCCTCTGGCATGAACGCGATATCTCCCATTCCTCGGTCGAACGCATGATCGGCCCTGATGCCACCGTGACACTCGATTTCGCCCTGTCGCGGCTCGCCGGCGTCATCGAAAAGCTGCTGGTCTATCCCGAGAATATGGAAAAGAACCTCAACAAATTCCGCGGCCTCGTCCATTCGCAGCGTGTTCTGCTGGCACTGACCCAGGCCGGCACTTCCCGCGAAGATGCCTACCGCCTCGTCCAGCGCAACGCTATGAAGGTCTGGGAACAGGGCAAGGATTTTCTGGAAGAGCTGCTGGCGGATGCGGAGGTCCGCGCTGCGCTTTCGGAAGAGGATATTCGGGAGAAGTTCGATCTCGGCTACCATACCAAGCATGTGGGTACGATCTTCCGCCGGGTCTTTGGGACGGCTTGAGGGTCGCGGTCAACGCAGTGACGGCGCCCCTGCTCGGCGCCGTCTTCAACATATCTCGCTGTTGTTATTTATTAGCTGGTTTCTCCTTACCCGCAGCCTCAACATAATTGGGAAAGCGATACAGGCGACGAGGACAGAAGGAAGGCAGTAGGCCAAAACGAACAACAAAAAGACGAGCTCTTTTTCTCCGAAGCCAGACAACGACAGAAACACTGCTGCAATCAAAGACAGCGTGCCAATAAAAACAATAAACGCCCAGAAACACGGCCGCGAATTCATTTCGATATATTTAATTCGATAGGAAATAAACAATATAAAAATGAAGGGGAGCGAAAAAATAAACTTCGCGATCAAAGTGCCCATGGCCAGATCTCCGAAGAAAAATGGCAGATGACCAACCGTTATTCCAAGCAGATAGGCCTGAAAAAACAGCTCAGTCTGGGGCTCTCTTAGTTCGGAATCGACCATCTTCCCTACGCAATACGAACTCATCGTCTTGGAACTGTATTTAGCGATTCAATTTTTCTCAAGTGGCCGCTGTTTCTGCTTCGACGCCTTGGCAGCCACAGAGCGCTTAGGTGCCTCCGCCTTTTTCGACGGCGTCGCTTTTGCCGCCTCCGATGTCCTGCCAGCCTCCGTCTCGCCCCTGCCCTTTGCGGCCTTGGCGACCAGTTCGTCGAGACGTTTCAGTTCTTCCTCGTCGAGATTCTCGATGCCGATGAAACGGTTTTCGGCATGGCTGGTCAGGATGATTTCGTTGAGCTTGGCCTGGATCGCCCGCGTGTCGCGTGTCTGGGCGTTCTGCAGCACGAAAACCATCAGAAAGGTGATGATCGTCGTGCCGGTATTGATGATCAGCTGCCAGGTTTCCGAATAGTCGAAGAAGGGGCCGAGTGCCGCCCAGATAACGACGACGATCAGTGCCAGGATGAAGATGACGGGTTTGCCCGCCCATTCCGATACTTTTGTTGCGAAGCGGGCGAACAGATGCTTCATCGTCACCTCTGCAATCCTCCCTCGAAGCCTCCGGACCATGATGTCGACGACATCATGCTCTCGGCTAAACAAACTCCGAGGTCGGATCGAGGTTCCCCCAGGGATCCGAGATTCCCCCTGGGGGGCCGGGATTCCCCGCAGGCAAGGCTGTGGTTATGCTGTGACTTCCCGCGCAATCAGCTTGCGATAGAGATGCCAGGTCGCATGGCCGAGGATCGGGATAACAAGCGCAAGCCCGGCAAAGACCGGGATCGTGCCGATGACGAGCAGCGCGGCGACGATCAGGCCCCAGAGCAGCACCGGCACCGGATTGAGAATCGTCGCGCGGATCGACGCCGTGACGGCGGCGACTGCCCCGACATCGCGGTCGAGCAGCAGCGGAAAGGTGATGACGGTCATCGCCAGCACGACCAGCGCAAAGACGAAGCCGATGAGATTGCCCCAGATGATCAACTGCATGCCCTCCGACGTGCCGAAGACCTGGCGGAAAAAGTCCGCCATGCTGCGCGGAAAGACCTCGCCGAGCAGATTGCTATAGAGCGTCTGCGCCGTCACCAGCCAGACGACGAAGAGGCCCAAGAGCATCAGCCCGACCGCCACAATCGACGGCAGCGCCGGCGAATGGCGCACCTCGAGTGCATGCGTCCACGACGCGTCGAGGCCGGCCTCGCGCCGGCGGCTGATCTCATAGAGGCCGATCGCCGCGATCGGGCCGATCAGCACGAAACCCGCCATCAGCGGGAAGACCATCGGTAAAAGGTTGGCGCCCGAAGTCCATAGCGTCAGGAAGACGCCGGCGATCGGGTACATCAGGCACAGGAACACATAATGGGACGGTTTCTCCATGAAATCTTCATATCCGCGCTTCAGCGCGTCGAAAACGTCAGCGATACCGATGCGATTGACAACGGGCCGCGCGAAGCTTTCGCTTGCACCCGTCATGACGTGAAATGCCGCCATGGCTTTCTCCTCCTCAGCCGAGACCTGATCGGCGGCGGACAGCATCGGCGGGCAAGCCGACACGAAATCCGCAACCGGCACTGGAGGAATATAGCAACTTTCACGGCCCGTGTCGCTCCCTCCCTTGACATTCCCCTCTTGACATCTTGGACCAGCTTTCTCACATCGGCGGCATCATGAAAGCCTCAGACGCAGATATCCTCATCATCCCCGGTTACACTAATTCCGGCCCGGGCCACTGGCAGAGCCGCTGGGAGGCAAAGCTCAGCACGGCGCGGCGCGTCGAACAGGCCGAATGGACGAAGCCGGTGCGCGAGGACTGGATCGCCCGCATCGCCGAGGAGGTGAACGCCTCGACCCGTCCGGTCGTTCTCGTCGCCCACTCGCTGGGCGTACCCTCGGTGATCCACGCCATCCCGCATTTCCGCAACCGGGTGGCCGGTGCCTTCCTCGTCGCCCCGCCCGATGTCGCCAATCCCGATATCCGCCCAAAGCACCTGATGACCTTCGGTCCCTATCCGCGCGATCCGCTGCCCTTCCCGTCGATCACCGTCGCCAGCCGCAACGATCCGTTCGGCAGCTACGATCATGCCGACGATGTCGCCAGCAGCTGGGGCTCCTTCCTCGTCGATGCCGGCGAGGCCGGTCATATCAATGCCGATTCCGGTCACGGCCCATGGCCCGAAGGCACCATGGTCTTTGCCCAGTTCCTCGGCCGGATCCCTGCCTAATCGAGGAAAAGGCGCCATCCCGCTTGTTGAGCAAGTGCTTTCTAAGTCTTTCTTAATGGAATGACAGCAGACTGCACCGAGGTGAAGTAAGCGAGAATGCCCGTGAAGAAAGCCCATCCAGAAGCCGGTGATCCGCACGGCTATGCCGCAGCGGCCGAGACAGGCATCGGCAATGGGGCAGCGGCCGACGATTCCGATCTGGCCGAGTGCGAAAGCCGCTGGAACCATGCGCTCGTTGGCTCCGGCCTTGGCGTATGGGATCACAATTACCGTCTCGACACGAAATATTACTCGCCGACATGGAAAACCATTCGCGGCATGGCGCCCGACGAGGAAGCCGACGGCGATTACGAAGCTTGGCTGCAGCTCGTTCATCCCGACGATCGCGATTTCGTCGTCCATGCGATCGACCGGCAGAACGCCGGCGATCCCAATTACCAGATCTTCGAGTATCGCGAGCGTCACAAGGACGGTCACTGGGTCTGGATCGAGTGTCGCGGCGCCTGCGTCGAATGGGACGAGAACGGCGTGCCGACGCGCATCATCGGCACGGATACGGATATCACCGCCCGCAAGCAGGCCGAGGAGACGCTGTCGCGTTTGTCGCGCCGGCTCGATCTGGCGCTGGAGGTTTCCCGCATCGGCGTCTTCGAGGCCGATATCGAGCATGATAGCGTCGAATGGGACGATCGCCTCATCGCCATTTACGGGCTGCAGGGCGCCTCGCGCCAGATCGCCAGCGACGCCTGGGCGAAAAGCCTGCATCCCGACGACCGCGAGCGCGTGCTTGGCTTATCCGACCGCAGCGTCGAAAGCGGCCGCGATTTCCAGCAGGAATACCGCATCATCCGCGGCGACGGCGTCGAACGTGTCATCCGCGCCCGCTCGGCCTTCTTCATCGATGGCAACGGCCACCGCAAGCTGATTGGCGCCAACTGGGACGTCACCGAGGAAGTCGCGCTCCGCAACGAGCTGCAGCGCGCCAAGGATCTGGCCGAGGCGCGCAACCGCGAGCTCGAAGCCGCCAAGGAAAGCATCGAGCACCTGGCGCTGCATGATTACCTCACCGGCCTTCCGAACCGCCGCTATCTCGACAAGATGCTGGGCGAGCGTTCGACCGAATGCCAGGCCAAGGGCTTGGCATTGGCGATCCTGCATATCGATCTCGACCGCTTCAAGCAGATCAACGACACGCTCGGCCATCGGGCCGGCGACGCCATGCTGCAGCATGCTGCAAGCGTGCTGAGGAATTCCGTCCGCGCCGCCGATTTTGTCGCTCGCATTGGTGGCGATGAATTCGTCATCCTCTGCGCCGTCGATCCCGCGTCGAAGAAGATCGGCGGCCTTGCCGAACGTCTTATCCGCGAATTGCGCAAACCTGTCAGATATGAGGGGCACGACTGCCGTTTCGGCGCCAGCGTCGGCATCGCCATCGACAGCGGACCGAAGCTCGACCCTAAGCAGATCCTGCTCGACGCCGATATCGCCCTCTATCGCGCCAAGGGCCTCGGCCGCAATCGCTTCGAATTCTTCTCGGCCTCGGCCCGCCGCGACATCATCTCCGCCAAGCATCTCGCCGACGAGATCCTGATCGGCCTCGAACGCAACGAATTCGTGCCCTTCTACCAGCTGCAGTTCGATGCCCGCACGCTGGATGTCACCGGTGTCGAAACGCTTGCCCGCTGGCAGCACCCGGTGCACGGGCTGCTGACGCCCGACCGCTTCCTCGATATCGCCGAGGATCTCGACGTCGTCTCGACCATCGACGCCCTGATCCTGGAGCGCGCCATTGCCGACCGGAAGGCGTGGCTGAAGGACGGGCTGCCGATCCCGAAAATATCGGTCAACGTCTCCGCCAGGCGGCTCGCCGATCCCGATCTGGGCAAGAAGCTTCGCGCCCTGAAGATCGAGCCCGGCACATTCTCCTTCGAACTGCTGGAATCGATCTCGCTCGACGATTGCGACGAGGCGGTGGCCGCCAACCTGAAAAAGCTGCGCAAGCTCGGCATCGACATCCAGATCGACGATTTCGGTACTGGCCATGCCTCGATCGTCAGCCTGCTGCGATTGAGCCCGAAGACGCTGAAGATCGACCGCGAGCTGATCCGCATGCTGCCGCAATCGGCCGAGCAGCGCAAACTCGTCGGCTCGATCATCGATATCGGCCGCTCGCTGAACATCCTCGTCATCGCCGAGGGTGTCGAAACGGCGGATCATATCCGGATTCTCGAAGAACTCGACTGTGACACGCTGCAGGGCTACGCGCTCGCCCGGCCGATGCCGGCCATGCAGATCCCCTCCTTCATCCGCGCCGGAAGCTGGCGCCACGGGCAAACCGCCGCTCGCGCGCTGCAGACGCAGCTTCGCCGCGCGCTGCCAGGCAGAGCCGCCAAATAAAAACCTGCATAAGCGGCCCGCCATTTCGCCTTCATTCCACCGTAGATGAAAAGGCGCTAAACTCCTCTTGCGAATTCATTCGATTCTCTTGGCAGTATTCCGTAAAATTGGAAACCGGGACCGCGAAATCTGGAAACCGGGGCCACGAAATCTGGAAACCAGGGAAGGAGCGACAGGCGGATTGTGAAACCCTCTCTTTTCCTTTAAGGGGACGCCACGAGATCGATCCACTCGCGCTATCCCAAGAGCGCCAACAATAGAGAATGACCACGATGAACCGTCGCCGCCGTATCTACGAGGGCAAGGCAAAGATTCTGTATGAAGGCCCGGAACCGGGCACTTTGATCCAGTTCTTCAAGGACGATGCCACTGCCTTCAACAAGAAGAAGCACGAAGTCATCGATGGCAAGGGCGTCCTCAACAACCGCATCTGCGAATATATCTTCAGCCATCTGAACAAGATCGGCATCCCTACTCATTTTATCCGCCGGCTCAACATGCGCGAGCAGTTGATCAAGGAAGTAGAGATGATCCCGCTGGAGATCGTCGTGCGCAATGTCGCGGCCGGTTCTCTCGCCAAGCGCCTCGGCATCGACGAAGGCGTCGTGCTGCCGCGCTCGATCATCGAATTCTATTACAAGTCCGACGCGCTCGACGATCCGATGGTCTCCGAAGAGCACATCACCGCCTTCGGCTGGGCAAACCCCGCCGAACTCGATGACATCATGGCGCTTGCCATCCGCGTCAACGACTTCATGACCGGCCTCTTCCTCGGCGTCGGCATCCAGCTCGTCGATTTCAAGATCGAATGCGGCCGCCTCTTCGAAGGCGATATGATGCGCATCATCCTCGCTGACGAAATCTCGCCGGACAGCTGCCGGCTCTGGGATATCGAAACCCACGAGAAGATGGACAAGGACCGCTTCCGCCGCGACCTCGGCGGGCTGCTCGAAGCCTATTCCGAAGTTGCGCGCCGTCTCGGCATCATCAATGAAAACGAGCCTGTGCGCGGCACCGGCCCGGTTCTCGTCAAGTAAGGCAGGAAAGACAAAGTGATCAAGGCTCGTGTCACCGTCACGCTGAAAAACGGCGTTCTCGATCCGCAGGGCAAGGCTATCGAGGGTGCGCTTGGCGCCCTCGGCTTCTCGGGCGTCGGCCATGTAAGACAGGGCAAGGTCTTCGACCTGGAGCTGGAAGGAGCTGACAAGGGCAAGGCCGAGGCCGACCTCAAGGCCATGTGCGAAAAATTGCTCGCCAACACGGTGATTGAGAACTACGCAATCGCGATCGACTGATGATCACAGACCCGTCGTCCGGCGGACTTTGAGGATTTGGCGTCATGATGAAAGCAAAGCTGGAGACGGAAGTCTCCAAGTATATGAGCTATGTTTTACGTCATGCGCCTGATGCCGCGGGTTTGACGCTTGATAGCGAGGGTTGGGTGTCGTTCGATGAGCTCGAAAAGGTGTTGGCGTCGAAATACAACGTTTCCCGCGCCGATATTATCGAGATTGTCGACAACAATCCGAAGAAGCGTTTCACGATCGCCGATGGCAGAATTCGCGCAAACCAAGGTCATAGCGTCGACGTCGATCTCGCATTGAACCAGGTTGAACCGCCCGCCGCTCTTTTTCACGGCACGTCTCTGACGAATTGGCAGTCGATCGAGCGCGAAGGCTTGAAGAAAATGCAGCGGCACCACGTTCATCTGTCGGCGGATGTCGAAACGGCAAAAATGGTCGCAGCCCGCCGCAAGGGTGAACATCTCATCCTGCGTGTGGACGCGGCCCGCATGTTTTCAGAGGGTCATTCTTTCTTTGTCTCCGACAATGGAGTATGGCTCGCCGAAAGCATTCCAGTTCAGTATCTTTCGTTAGACGCAGGGACCCCATGAAATCAGCCGTCGTTCAACTTCCGGGCCTCAACCGTGACCGCGACATGATCGCCGCCCTGACCAAGATCTCCGGCAAGCAGCCGGTGACGATCTGGCAGACGGAAACAGAGATCCCCGACGTCGATCTGATCGTCATCCCCGGCGGCTTCTCTTATGGCGATTACCTGCGTTGCGGCGCGATCGCCGCCCGCATGCCGGTCATGCAGGCGATCATCGACAAGGCCGCAAAGGGCGTGAAGGTGCTCGGCGTCTGCAACGGCTTCCAGATCCTCGTCGAGGCCGGTCTGCTGCCCGGCGCGCTGATGCGCAACTCCTCGCTGAAATTCGTCTGCCGTGAGATCAAGCTCGAAGTCGTCAACGCCGAGACGGACTTCACCCGCGCCTACGCGCAGGGCCAGGTCATCCGCTGTCCGGTTGCCCATCACGACGGCAATTATTTCGCCGACGAAGCGACGCTGGCCGCGATCGAAGGCAATGGCCAGGTGGTGTTCCGTTATGCCGAGGGCACCAATCCGAACGGCTCGATCAACGACATCGCCGCCGTCATGAACGAAAAGGGCAACGTGCTCGGCATGATGCCGCATCCCGAGAACCTGATCGAAGCTGCCCATGGCGGCTCGGACGGCCGTGGCCTCTTTGCCTCGGCGCTCGACGTCATCGCCGCCTAAGCCAGTGCCTTGCCCAAAAACACACAGCGGTCGTGGGCAACGGCATACACCCAAAAATCCTTCCGTCCGGATCTGGAGCACGATTGATGCGCCCTCGCCTCGCAAACGCCGCCCTGTTTACCGCTGTCGCAACCATGGTCGCAGCCTGCCAGACGCCGGCGCCGACAGGCCCGAACCGCGCCGCGCTGCCGACCATGGAACGCGTGGCGCTCGCTGCCAATGCCTGCTGGTTCAAATCGGGCGATCCGGCCTTTGCAGCCTATAAGCTCGCGCCGGAGCTCAATTCCTTCTCCGGCCGGCCGCGCATCCTGCTTGTCCACAAGGGCAGCCCGGAAAGCCGGCCGCTGCTCGTCGTTCAGGCCGAAGGAAGCCCGTCGCGCCTGCAGGCCTTCGGTCCGATGATGTCGGAACCGGTCGCCGGCCGCATCACCACCGACGTCAACCGCTGGTCAGGTGGCAACAAGGCCTGCAACTGACCGACCCGGTCAGTTCCGAAAGCACGTTTCAGTCCCAAAAGAACGACTTGCCGACTTCGCGCGCTGCATCTGACTGCGACACCCCGATATCCTTGAGTTCGCTCGCCGTCAGCCCTCTCAGCGCGCGCCGGCCTTCCCGCTTCTGATGCCAGAGAAGGACTGCGGCCCAGATCCGGTCCAGGCGCGTCGTCGCCTCGGCAGGCGCGTCGGGGAGGACGACCTGCCTCCTGTCCTCATAAGAGACAATCGGTACAATTGGCATTTTGATCTCAGGCAAGGCAGACATTCCAGGAATCCTCTCGGTTTGCCATTGGAATTGACTCATACGCTTGACCGATACAATGTGCCAATATATACAATTGTCACCATGACAAATTGGCTTCCCGATATTTCCCGCGGTTCCGGTCCGGTCTATCTCCGGCTTGCCGACAGCATCGAATCCGCCATATCAAGCGGCGCCCTGCCCGCCGGCAGCAAATTGCCGCCGCAGCGCAACCTCGCCTATGATATCGGCGTGACGATCGGGACGATCGGCCGTGCCTATGCGCTGGTACATGAGCGCGGCCTGGTCGCCGGCGAAGTGGGGCGCGGCACCTATGTGCTGAACCGCTCCGAGACGCCGCCCGGAGAGCAAATCGATCCGCTGACCGTCTCGCTCGGCGGCACCCGCATCCAGGATGCGCCGGCCAACAAGATCCGCTTCGACACGACAGCCGCGCCGGATCTCGGTCAGGGCAAGGTCATAGCGGGCATCCTTGCCGAGATCGGCGTGCAGCATCTATCCGAAATCTCTTCCTATTCCCGGAGTTTCCCGCGCAACTGGTTTGAGGCCGGCCGCTTGTGGCTTGCCCGCAGCGGCTGGACGCCGGACGCTGAAAACATCGTGCCGACTCTCGGCGCTCATGCGGCGGCGATATCAGTCGTCGCCGCCGTCTCGGCGCCGGGCGATAAGATCGTCTTCGAGGATCTCACCTATACCCAGGTCAGCCGTAGCGCCCGCCTTCTCGGCCGCCGCACGCTGACGGTCGATTCCGATGAGCTCGGCGTGATCCCCGAGGATTTCGAGCGGCTCTGCCAACAGCAGCATCCGAAGATCGCCTTCCTGATGCCGACCGTCCACAATCCGACGCTGGCGATCATGCCCTATGACCGGCGCGCTGCAATCGCTAGAATCGCCAGGAAGCACGGCGTCTGGCTGATCGAGGACGACCTCTACGGCGGCATGGCCGACGACGACACGCCGCTGCTCGCCTCGATTGCACCCGATCGCACCTTTCTCGTCAACGGCCTGTCGAAAGCGGTCGCCGCCGGCGTGCGCGGCGGCTGGGTTGCCTGCCCGCCGCATTTTGCCCAGCGCATCAAAGTGACGCACAGGATGATCACCGGCGGCCTGCCCTTCATCCTGGCGGAGACCTGCGCGCGCCTTGTCGAAAGCGGCATGGCGCACGAGATCCGCAAGGCAAGTGTTGAGGAACTCTCCCGGCGGGTCCGGCTCGCCCGCGAACAGTTGCAGGGCTTCGATTTCGAATCACACCCGCACGCGCCCTTCCTCTGGCTGAAACTGCCGGAGCCCTGGATGTCGGGCACCTTCAAGAATGCCGCCTTCCGCGATGGCGTGCTCGTCGACGACGAGGACGAGTTCAAGGCGGCGCGCGGGGAGAGACCCTATCATCGCGTCCGCGTCGGTTTCTCTTCGCCGAAGACAGGGCAGGAACTGATCTCGGGACTGATGATCCTGCGCCGGCTGCTGGAAAATGGCGGCTCAGCCTATGATGGGGAAATATGATGTGTTGCAAATACACGTCATAGTCTAAAAAAACATCGCACCCGTGTCGCGCCGCTTTACCCCTCGAACCGTCATGCTACCTCTTGTCATCCCGTCGGGTGAGGGAATCAAAGGACAGCATATGACCATCGACTTCGGAAAAGTCGCTCTGCTATTGTTGGGTATAGCGTCAGTGACAGCGGTGGCCGGCTCGGCAAGTGCAGGCGAGCAGATATTTGACGAATTACGCTTCGGCGCTTCGGCCTCGGTGCAATCGGGCCATACCAGGGAAGACGGCGTCTTTCCCGAAATTACCGCTCTCTTCGATCCTTTCGGCTACGACACGGCGGTCGGCTGGCAGCAACAATTGTTGCATCCCCGCATCCATCTCGGCACCTCGATCGGCACGTCGGGCGAAGCCACTCAGTTCTTCACCGGTTTCACCTGGACGGTCGATTTCAACGAGAAGCTCTTTGCCGAAGCCGGCTTCGGCGGCGTCATCCACACCGGCGATCTCGAGGGCGATGACGACGGCCCCGAACTCGGCTGTCGCGTCCTCTTCCACGAATATCTGGGCGCCGGCTATCGTTTCAACGCTCACTGGAACGTCATGGCCCAGTTCGCCCATTCCTCGCATGCCGATCTCTGCGACGGGCCGAACGACGGCATGACGCGCGCCGGCTTGCAGGTCGGCTACAAGTTCTGAGTGGTTGCTCTTTTGGATAAGTCTGCCCGCCCTCTGTCGACGGCGGGCATTTTCCTGTCGCGCGTCGCCGCTACATAAGCTAAAGACAGCGCAAAACGCGCCAGGGACTTTCCGCTCATGACCATTCCAAACACCATCCCGATCACGCCGGAACTCATCGCAAGCCATGGCCTCAAGCCGGACGAGTACCAGCGTATTCTGGATCTGATCGGCCGCGAACCGACATTTACCGAGCTCGGCATCTTCTCGGCCATGTGGAACGAGCACTGCTCCTACAAATCCTCGAAGAAATGGTTGCGCACGCTGCCGACCAAGGGGCCGCGCGTCATCCAGGGCCCGGGCGAAAATGCCGGCGTGGTCGACATCGATGACGGCGATTGCGTCGTCTTCAAGATGGAGAGCCACAACCACCCCTCCTATATCGAGCCCTATCAGGGGGCTGCTACCGGCGTCGGTGGCATCCTGCGCGACGTTTTCACCATGGGCGCGCGCCCGATCGCCGCGATGAACGCGCTGCGCTTCGGCGAACCGGATCATCCGAAGACCCGCCACCTCGTCTCCGGCGTCGTCTCCGGCGTCGGCGGCTACGGCAATTCCTTCGGCGTGCCGACGGTCGGCGGCGAGGTCGAATTCGACGCTCGCTACAACGGCAACATCCTCGTCAACGCCTTTGCCGCCGGTATTGCGAAGTCCAACGCCATCTTCCTGTCCGAAGCCAAGGGCGTCGGTCTTCCGGTCGTCTATCTCGGCGCCAAGACCGGCCGTGACGGCGTCGGCGGTGCGACGATGGCGTCGGCCGAATTCGACGAATCGATCGACGAGAAGCGCCCGACCGTTCAGGTCGGCGACCCCTTCACCGAGAAGTGCCTGCTGGAAGCCTGCCTCGAGCTGATGCAGACCGGCGCTGTCATCGCCATCCAGGACATGGGTGCGGCCGGCCTCACCTGCTCGGCCGTCGAGATGGGCGCCAAGGGCGATCTCGGCATCCTGCTCGAACTCGACAAGGTGCCTGTCCGCGAAGAGAGGATGACGGCCTACGAGATGATGCTGTCGGAAAGCCAGGAGCGCATGCTCATGGTGCTGCAGCCGGAGAAGGAAGAGGAAGCCAAGGCGATCTTCGTCAAGTGGGGCCTCGATTTTGCCATCGTCGGCTGGACGACCGACGACCTGCGCTTCCGCGTCATGCACCTGGGCGAAGAAGTCGCCAACCTGCCGATCAAGGATCTGGGCGACCAGGCTCCGGAATATGATCGACCCTGGCGCGAATCCGGCAAGCATGCCCCCCTGCCCGCCAATCTTGTCGCCGCACCCGAAGATTATGGCCAGGCGTTGCTGCAACTCGTCGGCTCCGCCAACCAGTCGAGCCGCCGTTGGGTCTATGAGCAATACGACACGCTGATCCAGGGCAATTCGCTGCAGCTTCCGGGCGGCGATGCCGGGGTCGTGCGCGTCGACGGCCATCCCTCCAAGGCGCTCGCTTTCTCCTCCGACGTCACCCCGCGTTATGTCGAGGCAGACCCCTTCGAAGGCGGCAAGCAGGCGGTCGCCGAATGCTGGCGCAACATCACCGCGACAGGCGCCGAACCGCTCGCCGCTACCGACAATCTGAACTTCGGCAATCCCGAAAAGCCCGAGATCATGGGCCAGCTCGTCGAGGCCGTGAAGGGCATCGGCGAGGCCTGCCGCGCGCTGGATTTCCCGATCGTGTCAGGCAACGTCTCGCTTTACAACGAGACCAACGGCGTCGCAATTCTGCCGACCCCGACGATCGCAGGCGTCGGCCTGCTGCCGGACTGGCGCAAGATGGCTCGCATCGGCACTGCCAACGACGGCGACAAGGTGATCATGATCGGCGTCGACGGCAGCCATCTCGGCCAGTCCGTCTATGTGAGAGACGTGCTTTCCAGCCGCGAAGGTCCGGCACCGGAGGTGGATCTGTTTGCCGAGCGCCGCAATGGCGATTTCGTTCGCTCCGTCATCCGCAACGGCCAGGCGACCGCTTGCCACGACATCTCCTCGGGTGGCCTTGCCGTGGCGCTCGCCGAAATGGCGATGGCCTCGGGCAAAGGCCTGACGATCGATCTGAGCGAAGGCAGAGGTGCACCACATGCGCTGCTCTTCGGTGAGGATCAGGCGCGCTACGTCCTCACCTTGCCTGCCGATGTTGCCGATTTCGTCTGCGTCAATGCAGAAGGTGGCGGCGTTCCTTTCCGCCGTCTCGGCACGGTCGGAGGAACGGCGCTCGTCGTCGGCGATCTCATCTCGCTGCCGATTCAGCAATTGCGCGATGCCCATGAATCATGGTTCCCTGACTTCATGGAAGGCCGCGGCGAACTTGCCGCTGCGGAATGATGCGCAAGGAGTAACGATCATGGCCATGAAACCCGGCGATATCGAAGACATGATCAAGGCTGGGATTCCCGGTGCCAAAGTGACGATCCGCGATCTGGCGGGCGACGGCGATCACTACGCCGCCGAAGTCGTCGCCGAAGCCTTTCGCGGCAAGAGCCGCGTGCAACAGCACCAGATGGTCTACGAGGCGCTGAAGGGCAATATGGGCGGCGTGTTGCATGCGCTGGCGCTGCAGACCTCGGCGCCGGAATAGAGCCGACGCAATCCGGACGGACGATGGCCGGCCCTCAGCCGGCCATTCTCTTTTCGTCGGGATCGGCAAAGACCGAGGCCGGCATCGGCCCAGATGTCAAAAGTGTGAAGTCGAAGGGCGCCTGCAGATCAGGCCCAAGCACATATTGCCGGTGGACGCGCAACTGGTCCGTGCGGATCTTGCGGTAGTGCTCGCGCGTCAGCATCTGCTTGACGCGGATCAGGATCATCTTCGCCTGAGGCGCATCCGCATGGCCGGAGACGGCGACGACCGGCACCTTGTAAAAATTGATCGAATCCGTCAGGCACTGCACATCGAGCCAGGAAATCTCGGGACAGCGGGCGATCAGCCCGACACGGGCGCGAAGCAGCTTTGCCGATGACATGAGCGCACATTGCAGGATGGCGCTGCCGAGGGTGGCAAACACCACGCGCTTGCCTTTGAATATCTCCGGCTCTCTTTCCAGCAATATGCCGATGACATGGGCGGCGACGCTCGATCCCATGCTGTGCGAGGAAATCACATATTCGTCCGCCTCTTCGTCAAGCGCCTTGCGCACGCCAGCGGCCCGGTCTTCCAGCCAGCTGTTGAAATCGGCCCGGTCCATACGGCCGAGCGCCACGGCCATTTTCCAATCGGCAAAGAGATGCAGCGTATGGAAACGCTCGGAAAACGGCAGGAAGGCGAAGATGAAGAAACAAAGCGCCAGCGGCCCGCTCCAGAGCATGTGCCACGGCGAAAAGCTAAGAGCGTAGGGCAGGATGGCGATCTGCGCCGTCAGCGCGATCGCCAGCGCGGTCAGCAGGAACGGGAAAAGGAAGAACAGGCCGAAGCGCCAGGCATGGCGGAAATAGCCCCGCATCCCGCCTTCGAGCATGATCTCGGCGCAGCTTCGGAAGCCCGCTATGATCTGGCTCAGCGTGTTGCCGGCACGCAGTCTGCGCACCAGTGCATCGTGATCGACCATATGGATCCGGCTCTTCGTCTGCCAGCCGGGGGATCCGGCCCCTGCCTCCGGCGCTGTGGCCTTCTCACCCGTCGTGACCACGAAACTGACCGGATCGCTCCTCCCGTCCGCTGCCCCTGTCTCAACCGAATAGCCCCAGACGGCTGCACTCTGCCTCGCCGAACGCTCGTAGCGCGCCCTGTGAGCAACGCCGTCAAGCGGCTCGAAGCCCGGGAAATGCAGGACGACCCGCTTCTCGATCAGTTTCATTCCGCTCTTCCGGCCGGGCAAATGGCCGGCATGTTGCTGCGATCCGGCTGCTGTGCCGCTGATATCGGCAAAAAAAGGCAGCTATGATCTCGAAGCCGTCTTGCTAACCGAACTCTTCCGGAATTCAATAGCATCCATGTCGATTCCACCACGAACGGAGGGGTTTTGTGGCCGACCTAGTCAAAGAATTGATATCGGGCGTCGTCGACAGCGTGCTGAAGGAGATCCTGAAGAAAACCACCGGCCGCGCCACGATGAAGCGCAAGAGGCGTAAGACGCGCCCCGCCGCGACGACGACAGCTGCGCGCAAGGCGATCTCGGCCAAACCCAAGCCTCCCCGCAAACAAGTCAGCAAGCGCCGCACCGCCGCCGGCCGCAGCCGTCAACGCCGTAGTTGAGGTACAATGAAAATGTGAGCAGTTTTCGGACGAATTATGCTCCGGCAAAGTGCCGTCACACTCACGTTCTGCATCGACCTTCCGAGCGTCGCCAATACCCCGACTCAAGATGCTGCGGCAACGCAAAAGCCGACGCTTCGCCTATCCCGCCTCCACAACGTCATTGAAGGCCCGAACCGATGAAACGCATTTTGAAAATCATTCTCGCGGCCATCGTCGCGATCTGTCTCATCGCCGTTGCCGGCGTCTATGCCCTGTCGGAGATGCGTCTCTCCAGGACCTATGACGTCGCAGCGGCCGATTTCACCGTCAAGACGACGCTGTCTGCGGAAGAAGCCGAACGCCGCGCCCGCACGCTGATGTGCGGCGGCTGTCATCATGATGCCGGCAACGTGCTCATCGACGAGCCGGGCGTCGGCCGCATCGTCGCGCCGAACCTGACCCGCTTCGTGCCCATGTACAGCGATGCTGAACTCGTGCGCCTCATCCGCCACGGCATCAAGAAAGACGGCACCGGTGTCTTCATCATGCCGGCAAGCAACTTCGCCAATATCACCGATGACGACATGGCGGCGATCATTGCCTGGCTGCGCAGTCTGAAGCAGCTTCCCGACGCGGTGGTGGGAACGACGCAATGGGGACCGCTCGGGCGAATCGGCCTGGCGCTCGACAAAATCCCCTTCGAAGCCGATCTGGTGCCCGCCGTCATCACCCCTGCCGCCACGCGTCCGGCCGATATCGGCGAATATGCCTTCAGGACCGACTGCAGCCATTGCCACAATCTCGATACGGCAAAGCAGTCGGAAGCGTTCCTGGCACCGGCGCTTAAGCCCCTGGCGCAATCCTATTCGGCTGCCGATTTCAAGACGCTGCTGCGCACCGGCAAGGGTGTCGGCGGCCGCGATCTCGGCGTGATGACGCAGGTTTCACAATGGGATTTCAGCCACTTCACCGATGCTGAAATCGAGCAGATTCGGACCTATCTCGCCCACCGACCGTAACGCGACGGCAACAACCCGGCAACGGCCTGCCCGAATTGGTCTTTTTTTGGTTCGGGCGGCTGGAATTCCTGCTGTCGCATGCTATTTAAAGGCAACGATTGAAACGGTGGGCCTTTAACCCGCCTGTTGAAAGGATTAGGTCCCATGAGCGGTATTCACGAATTCATCGACAACGAAATCAAGAGCAACGACGTCGTCCTCTTCATGAAGGGCACGCCGCAGTTTCCGCAGTGCGGTTTCTCCGGCCAGGTCGTGCAGATTCTCGATTACATCGGCGTCGACTACAAAAGCGTCAACGTGCTCGCCGATTCGGAAATCCGCCAGGGCATCAAGGAATATTCCAGCTGGCCGACAATCCCGCAGCTTTACATAAGGGGCGAGTTCGTCGGCGGCTGCGACATCGTCCGGGAAATGTTCCAGGCTGGTGAACTGCAGCAGCACCTCCAGGAAAACGGCATCGCGGTGCGCGCCGCCGCCTCCTGACCGGTCACCGGGCGTCCGCCCGGTTTCCAAATCTGTATCTTGAGTCCGAGGCGCTGCGGCAAGCAGCGCCTTAGCCTGTTTATGGGAATTTCATTGTGACAGATTCATCACAAGCCGTGTCCGCGGGCCGCCTGCCCATGGGCAAGCGA
This sequence comes from Rhizobium sp. LARHSG275, assembly GCF_052871115.1. Lineage (NCBI taxonomy): Bacteria > Pseudomonadati > Pseudomonadota > Alphaproteobacteria > Hyphomicrobiales > Rhizobiaceae > Rhizobium > Rhizobium sp. LARHSG275. The sequence continues at coordinate 220,547 of NZ_JBIXJN010000010.1, forward strand.
GAATTTATCGCGCTCGCCGCCTTCCTGATGGCCGTCAACTCTCTGGCGATCGACATCATGCTGCCGGCCTTGCAGCAGATCGGCGCCAGCCTCGGCGTCGAGAGCGAAAATCACCGGCAATTCGTCGTCTCCACCTATCTGCTCGGCTTCGGCTGTGCCCAGCTGTTCTACGGGCCGCTCTCTGACCGTTTCGGTCGCCGCACGCCGCTTTTGATCGGTCTCGTCATCTATATCCTGTCCGCCATCAGTATCGTCTTCGTGCCGTCCTTTGCAGGGTTGCTCGCCCTGCGCTTCGTGCAGGGCGTCGGTTCGGCCGCAACCCGCGTCATCACTGTCTCCATCGTTCGCGATATCTATGGCGGCCGGCAGATGGCCGAAGTCATGTCGCTGATCATGATGGTCTTCATGATCGTACCGGTCATTGCGCCCGGCACCGGCCAGATCGTCATGTTCTTCGGCAACTGGCACCTGATCTTCCTCTTCATAGCCACCATGGCGACTGGTATTGCCGTCTGGGCCTATCTCCGCCTGCCGGAAACATTGCATCCCGCCAATGTCCGTCCCTTCACCGCCCGCTCGATCTTCGGCGCCTTCAAGCTGGTGCTGACCAATCGCGTCGCGCTCTGCTACACCATCGCCAGCACCTTCATCTTTGGCGCGCTGTTCGGCTTCATCAATTCGGCCCAGCAGGTCTATGTCGGCATTTACGATCTCGGCGTCTATTTCCCCTTCGCCTTCGCCGGCGTGGCGATCTTCATGTCGCTCTCGTCCTTCTTCAATTCGCGCTTTGTCGGCAAGCTCGGCATGCGCCGCCTGTCGCACGGTTCGCTGCTCGGCTTCATCGCCATCAACGCCATCTGGCTGATCGTCCAGATGGCCAGCGCTGAGCCGATGCCCTTCGCACTGTTCATCTCGTTCTTCGGCCTTGCCATGTTCCAGTTCGGCTGGATCGGGTCAAACTTCAATTCGCTCGCCATGGAGCCGCTCGGCCACGTCGCCGGCACCGCCTCCTCGGTCCTCGGATTCATGAGCACGGTCGGCGGCGCCCTCATCGGCGCCGGCATCGGCCAGGCCTTCGACGGCACCGCGCTGCCGATGGTCGCGGGTTATTTCTTTGTGTCGATCATTGGCCTTGTCTTTGTGCTGATCGCCGAGAAGGGCCGCCTCTTCCAACAGCAGAACCCGGCCGTCTGAACGGCCGGCCTCCCTCGCATCCGGGATCTCAACTACATGACGCCGCCGCACAAACCGCACCAGGAAAACCAGGGCTCCCGCCGCATCGGCATGGGCTTTGGAGAATTCGTCGTCACCATCGCCATCATGACCGCCAGCGTCGCCATGGCAATCGACAGCATGCTGCCGGCTTTGCCCAATATCGGCCATTCTCTCGGCGTCACCAATACCAACGACGCGCAGCTGATCATCGGCGTGTTTTTCTTGGGATTCGGCGTCTCGCAGATCTTCTTCGGCAGCCTTTCTGATACGTTCGGCCGCCGCAACATCCTGCTCGGCGGCCTCGCCTGCTATGTTGTCGGAATGTTTGCCGCCGCAGCAACCGGCAGCTTTGAAATGCTGCTTGTCATGCGCTTCGTTCAGGGTGTGGGCGGTGCTGCTGTGCGCATAACGACCATGGCCATGGTACGCGACTGCTTCGGTGGCCGCGAAATGGCCCGCGTCATGTCCTATGTGATGATCGTCTTCATGATCGTGCCGATCGTTGCCCCCTCCGTCGGCCAGCTCATCATCCTCTATGCCAACTGGCACTGGATTTTCATCCTGCTCGGCATCATCGCCACCATCCTGTTCGTCTGGGCTCTCCTGCGGCTGAAGGAATCGCTGCCGCCGGAAGAACGGCTGCCGCTGTCGGTCGGCTCTGTCGTCGATGGCTTCAAGACCGTGCTCACAAACCGCATCACCTGCGGCTATATGATCGGCCTCACCATGTTTACCGGCGTCATCAGCGCTTATGTGATCTCGGTGCAGCAGTTGTTCGGCGAGGTCTATGGCCTTGGCGACTGGCTGCCGATCGCCTTTGCGGCCACCGCCGGCGGCATCGCCGTCGCCAATTTCGCCAACGGCTTCTTCGTGCGCACATTCGGCATGCGCCGCATCTCGCACGCTGCCCTGCTGATCTTCACGGCGCTGTCGGCCATCGGCTTTTTCCTCGCACTGGCCGGCAAGCCGGATTTCGCCGTCGCCTACGGCATCTTCTCCATCGTATTGATGATGTTTGCCGTGATCGCCACCAATTTCACCGCGATCAGCCTCGAGCCGATGGGCAATCTCGCCGGCACGGCAACCGCCATCACCGGCTTCGTTTCGACGACGGCCGGCGCCATCCTCGGCGGCCTGGTCGGCCAGATGTTCAACGGCACGGTGCAGCCGCTCTTCGGCGGCTTCGCGCTCTTCGGCACGGTGACGATCGCCGCCACCCTCTGGGCGGAAAATGGCAAGCTGTTCACCCACCCCGGCGACAGCCCGCAGATCGATCCAGGTGCTGCTCATTTCTGAAATGGGAAGCGTCGCAAAAGACTGATTTTGCGACGCTCTGCGAACCTCAGGACGGTTGGGTCGCCTTGCCACGGAAACGATTTTCGGTATGCCTTTTCAGAAGACACCAGAGCATGATGCCGAAAAGTGTGCGCGGTTTTCGGACGACATCATGCTCTCACTATTTAACCTAGAACAGGATTCAGATTTTAGGCCGAACAGGCCTAAAATCATCCTGTTCTAAGCAAGGACGAACGAAATGGCTGTTGCTCGCTCCGAATGGTTGCCCGCTGTTCGCGAGATCGATCCAGCTATTGCTGTGTGTGCAATAGGCGACGTTCACGGACGTGCCGATCTTCTGACGGAGATTCATTTCAGCATCGCCAGAGAAATTGACCTGATCTCGCCAGATGCCGCTCACTGTGTCCATTTGGGCGATCTGATCGATCGCGGTCCGGAAAGCTTGCGCGCCCTGCAGCTGGCAATGGAAGGCATCGCAGGCGTAGAGAGCCACACGCTCATTGGCAATCATGAATACCGCCTGCTTCAACTGCTCGAAATGCCGGACGCCGAAATGATGGAACGCTGGCTGAAAAATGGCGGCGCAGAGTTCTTCGAGGAATTGGGCATTGATCCCAATGGTCGGTGGGAACAGCCGGTAGCAAAGCACTTGGGTAAGCAGCGTATGGAATGGCTACATTCTTTGCCTCTAAAGCTGCAGTTCGGAAAGCTGCTCTTTGTCCATGCAGGATTAGACCCCAACATATCTATAGAACGCCAGACCGCCGACACGCTCGCATGGATTCGCGAGCCCTGGCTGTCTTCGGAAGGCCCGTATGAAGATGGTCTGGCTGTCATTCACGGCCATACACCAGTCGCTGAGGCTTCTCTTGGCAACCAGCACAGAATCAATTTGGACACAGGCGCCTGTGAAACGGGCACTCTCAGCGCGCTTCTGATCCATGGCAACAAAATGAAGCTTTTGCAGACCGGCAATTAATGGCTCTGTCATCGCGGACCCGATCTGTCGGGTTTCTATGCGTTCAAACCGTGAAGACCTCACGCCGCAGCACGTCCCAGGAGGCCTTGTCGGGGGTAATCAGCAGCCCGCCGTCGAGATGATGCGGCAGGTAGGGCGAGCCGTCGAAGCGCGCCGCATAGGCGCCTGCCTCCTGCGAAATCAGCGTGCCGGCAAGGTGATCCCAGGGCATCAGCTTGTTGTACATGAGGTAATGCACATGACCGCCGGCAAAGGTGCGGTATTCGTGGGCGGCGCAGCGGTAATTGGTGAGGAAGCGCACCTTGGCGAGGTTGGCGAGCACCTCGGCGCGCTTTTCCTTCGGCAAGTAGCCGGTCGAGGCCATGCCGACCATGTGCTCCAGTTCGACGGGCGCTGCGACCGACAGCCGCTCGGCGCCGCCATCAGGCCGCTGCAGCCAGGCACCGCCGCCCTTTTCCGCCATCGCCCAGTCGTCTCCCATCGGATCGTAGATGATGCCGGCAACCGTCTCGCCGCCGGAGATGACGGATGCCATGACGCCGAAGGCCGGGATGCCGGCGGCGAAATTGAAGGTGCCGTCGACCGGATCGACAACGATCGCGAGATCGGCATGCTCGAGGCTGCCGAGCAAATCAGGATCGGCCGCGACCGATTCTTCGCCGAGGAACAGCGCGCTCGGCCAGAGTTGCGCAGCTTCCGCCTTGATCATCCGTTCCGCCTGCTCATCGGCCTCGGTGACGAGATCGGTCGCCTCGCTCTTGGCGCGCACGTCGTTCTGGCCGAGCCGGCGAAAGCGCGGCAGAATCTCCGCCTTCGCCGCGCGGCGCAGCAGATCGGCAAGAACGGTCACGTCGACAATCGAAGTCATGTCAAATCCTCACGCTCAGGTCTCTCAGGAGAAGCTTGAATCAGATGCCGACGATCTCGCGCCGGATGAGCTGCCAGCTCTCCCGGTCGGGCGCAGAGATGATGCCACCCGTCGTCTCGCCGGGACGATAGGGCGTGCCGTCGAATTTCGCCGTATGGCCGCCGGCCTCCTGATGCGCGAGCACGCCGGCCAGGTGATCCCAGGGCATCAGCTTCGCATGGCCGATGAAATGCATCTTGCCGGAAGTGACCATCCAATATTCGTAGGCCGAGCAGTTGAAGGCGAAGGTCATGCGGATCTTCGCCATGTTGGCGCAGATACGGGCGCGATCCGGTTCGTCCATGTGGCTCCATGACAGGCCACCGACCATCCGGTTCAGGCTAGCAGGCTCGGCGACCTTCAGCTTTGTCGACTGCCCGTCCCGACGTTTCAGAAAGGCGCCTGCCCCCCTGATCGCGGTCACTGTGTCGCCGAGAACTGGATCGTGAATAATGCCGGCGACCGTTTCACCCCTGACGGTCACCGCCAACATGGTCCCGAAGACAGGAAGCCCGGCGGCGAAATTGAACGTCCCGTCGACAGGGTCGATGACGAAGGCGAGCTCGGCATCGGCAAGGGCCGGCACGACGGACCTATCGGCGTCATAAGCCTCCTCGCCGACGATGAGTGCTGCGGGAAAGCGCTCTCTCAGCGCCGCGGTGATCCGCTGTTCGGCAAGCAGGTCAGCCTGCGTCACCAGATCGATTGCCGACGTCTTTTCCGAAACATCGGCAGCGTCGAGATTGCGGAAACGCGGCATGATTTCGGCGCGCGCCGCCTCCCTGACGCAACCGCCGAGAAAGAGAATATCCTGATCTGAAATAGTCATGCGAAATCCTGTCCGTCATATAATGAGCAGCCTGCTTAGCTGGCTTTTCATGAAGGATCGGTGACACCAAGGGTGGAAAAGTCGAAGAGTTTCGGGTCGAGCAGATGCGACGGGTTCACATGCGAAAGCGCCCGCAGCATCGTATCCTTGCGGCCCGGCATCCGCCGCTCGATATCGGCGAGCATGTCCTTCATCGCATTGCGCTGCAGCCCGTCCTGCGAACCGCAGAGATCGCAGGGGATGATCGGAAACTGCATGGCGACGGCGAATTTCGCGAGGTCGTCCTCAGCGGCATAGGCCAGCGGCCGCAGCACCATCAGATCGCCCTCGTCGTTCAGAAGCTTCGCCGGCATCGAGGCGAGCCGGCCGCCATGGAAGAAATTCATGAAGAAGGTTTCGAGAATGTCCTCGCGGTGGTGGCCGAGCACCAGCGCATCGCAACCCTCCTCCCGCGCGACGCGGTAGAGATTGCCGCGGCGCAGCCGCGAACAGAGCGAACAATAGGTGGCGCCTTCAGGCACCTTCTCCTTCACGATCGAATAGGTATTCCGATACTCGATCCGGTGCTGAACGCCGATCTTGGTGAGATAATCCGGCAGCACGTGTTTGGGGAAGTTCGGCTGGCCCTGGTCGAGATTGCAGGCGATCAGTTCGACCGGCAGCAGCCCGCGCCATTTGAGATCGAGCAGCAGCGCCAGCAGCCCGTAGGAATCCTTGCCGCCGGAAAGGCCGACCAGCCAGCGCTTCTGGCCCTTCAGCATATCGAAATCGTCGAAGGCCTGGCGCACCTGCCGCAGCAGCCGCTTGCGCAGCTTGTTGAAAGAGACGGAACGCGGCGCATCGGCAAACAGCGCATGGCCGCTGCTGTCGGCTTCGCCAGTTTCCAAATCATCGGCGATATTGACTGCGATATTCATTGCTTCGTCCTACAGAAATTCCACACTTGCTCTAGCAGAAACCCGCCTGGCAACACAGCGTCAATCGCCGAAAACCGACCAGCCGGTGCGCGCTGCGAGCATTTCCAACGCCGCGGCGCCGAGCTGCGAATTGCCGACCTTGTTCAGCCCCGGCGACCACACTGCGATCGAGGCAATGCCCGGCGCCACCGCGAAAATGCCGCCGCCGACGCCGCTCTTGCCGGGCAGGCCGACATGATAGGCGAAGTCACCCGAGCCATCGTAATGGCCGCAGGTCAGCATCAGCGCATTGATGCGACGCGCCCGCTTCGGCGAGACCACCGAATGGCCGGTCGTCGGATTGCTGCCGCGCGCCGCCAGGAACAGCCCGGCGCGGGCCAGCTGCTCGCAGCTCATCGACAAGGCGCATTGATGGAAATAAACGCCGAGCACGTGATCGACGGGATGGTCGAGATTGCGGTAGGCGCGCATGAAGTTGGCAAGCGCGAAATTGCGATATCCGGTCTGCGTTTCCGAGCGCGTCACCTTGTCGTCGATGGTGATTGACTCGTCATCGGCAAGATAGCGCACGAAACGCAGCAGCTCGCCGATTGCCTCGCGCGGCGCATGGCCGGCCATGACGACGTCGCTGACGGCGATGGCGCCGGCATTGATAAAGGGGTTGCGAGGGATGCCGCTCTCGTGTTCGAGTTGGACGATAGAGTTGAAAGCCGATCCGGAAGGTTCGCGCCCGACGCGCTTCCACAGCCCCTCGCCGACCTTGCCGAGCGCCAGGGTCAGCATGAAGACCTTCGATATGCTCTGGATCGAGAAGGCGGTATCGGCATCGCCGACACGATAGACCCTGCCGTCGACGGTGACGATCGCCATGCCGAACTGCTTCGGGTCGACCTTGGCGAGCTCGGGAATATAGTCCGCGACCTTGCCCTCGCCGATCCGCGGCTGGATATCGGCGTAGATGCTATCGAGGGTCGCCTGCAAATCTGCCATTGCTTCTCTCCAGATCGCAAAAAAGCCGCTCGAAAGAGCGGCTTTCCGTATATCGACGCATGCTGTTGTCTCGCAATCGGTTTCGACTGCGAGACCAATGCATTAACGCGAATAGAATTCGACGACCAGGTGCGGTTCCATGACGACCGGGAACGGAACGTCGCTGAGAGTCGGGACGCGGCCGAAGGTTGCGACCATCTTATGGTGATCGACTTCGATGTAGTCGGGAACGTCGCGCTCGGCGAGGCTGACGGCTTCCAGAACGATTACCAGCTGCTTCGACTTTTCGCGAACCTCGATGACGTCGCCGGCCTTGCAACGGTAGGAACCGATGTTGACGCGCACGCCGTTGACCGAGACGTGGCCATGGTTGACGAACTGACGGGCAGCAAAGACCGTCGGAACGAACTTGGCGCGATAGACGATCGCGTCGAGGCGCGATTCCAAGAGGCCGATCAGGTTTTCAGAGGTGTCGCCCTTGCGGCGGTCGGCTTCGGCGAAGATCGCGCGGAACTGCTTTTCGCGCAGGTCACCGTAGTAGCCCTTGAGCTTCTGCTTGGCGCGCAGCTGCACACCGAAGTCCGAGAGCTTGCCCTTGCGGCGCTGGCCGTGCTGGCCCGGGCCGTACTCGCGGCGGTTCACCGGGGACTTCGGACGGCCCCAGATATTTTCGCCCATACGGCGGTCAATTTTGTACTTGGACGATTCGCGCTTGCTCATCGTATTTCCTTTCAAAGGTTTAAGACGGTTTGTTGCCAAACCGCACGAAGGAAACACGCCCTCCTCTGATCTCTGCCGAGATCCGACAGGATGTTCCGGTTAGCGAACAGGAACGATCCACGGGACATGTCAAATGAAACACCGGACATTGCTGCCCGGTGCTTGCGGCGGTCTTTAGAGGGCCGTCATGAAAATGTCAACAGCCCGAGATGCGATCACCGAACTTTGCGAATGCCACGTCTAGCGCTACATCCGTCGTGTTCCTCACAAACCGCTTCAGAACCTCGGCCAGTTCGATCAGGTCGCTTGCCCGTCCCATCCGGCAACGGGCTGGATTGCTTTTGCCATCTCGGACGTTTGAGCCCAGCCTGTTCGCTCATATAGCGGTCGTCCTGCCTTTGTCGTGTGCAGAATAGCATAGGTGATACCGCGCTGCCTGAATTCCCGATCTGCGGCATCCATGAGCAAGCCTGCTATGCCACGCCCCCGTTGCTCAGGATCGACAAACACGTTCAACACGTAGCCTCGATGATCGTCGCTCGGGTGGGATGGATGTGGCGGCCACTCGATAAGCATCAGGCCGACGCCTCCCACGGAACGTCCGTCATGCTCGGCGATGAAGCCGAAATATCGGCCGTCCTCCAGGCGCGGCTTGAGCCAATCTCGAAAGGCGGAATTCATCGCAGCGATCTCAGCCGCATCTCTGCCAGCTTCGGCAAACATCGCTTTGCGGTGACGGCATATGAGATCGAGGTCTTTCGGCAAAACAGGGCGCAGTTCGATCATTTGGCTTCCTTGCAATGTCTTCCTCAGCAGGGCGTGGGCCGTTCGAAGGCATGCACCGCATCTGATCGGAACCTGACGCCTGCCCCTACTCCGCCGCCAGCGGCTGGTCGCCGGTATCTGGTGCGTTGGCGTCGCCCGGCGCCGTCTGGCAGTCCATGTCCGGGAAGGCGATGATACGCTTGCCGGCAAAATCGGCGTGCACGACCACGATGCCCTGCTCCTCGAAATAGCCGAGCAGGCGCCGCGCGCGGCGGGCGGAATGGGTGCCGTAGGCGCGGGCTATGCGGGCGTCCGACGGGCACGGCTCGCCGCAGACGGCGGCCTTGGCGAGCATTAGGAAGACGCCCTGCAGGTCGTCGGTGACACCTGAAGACAGCGACAGCGCCGTCGCCCAGGCATCGGTCGCGGCCGTTGCCGCATCGACGCCGGAACGCGAGATCGCCACACGCCGGCGGAAATCCGGCAGCGTGATCGGCGGTCCCGGCACCCGGCGCATGCGCAGCCTGACCAGAAAATCCTGGTAGAGCACCGAATCGGTGCGGAAGGCGGAGGTGGGATCGTCGAGGATTTCGGCAAGCAGGCCGGCAAGGCGCTCCTCCCGCTCCTCGGCGGAGACTTCCACCTGGCTCGCCCTCGCCTCGGCAGGTACCGCCGATGCCGCCGGCGTCGAGCGCGAGAGTTCGGCCAGAATATCGGTCGTCGGCCGCGGCGCAGGCGGGGAGCGGCGCACCAGCGGGCGCTGGAATTCCTCCGGATCGGGCGTGAAGATCAGATCCTCGATATCCTGAGGCGCATCCGGCAGCGGCATCAGCTTCGGGCTGGAAGAACGAGCCGAGGTCTCCACCGTGCCGATCTGTATCGGCAGCGGCCGGCGCGACAGCGCCGGTCCGAGAGCGACGAAATTGCCGCGCTTCAGGTCGCGGAACATCTCGGCCTGGCGCCGGTCCATGCCGAGCAGGTCGGCAGCACGCGCCATGTCGATATCGAGAAAGGTGCGGCCCATCAGGAAGTTCGAGGCCTCGGCGGCGACGTTCTTGGCGAGCTTGGCAAGCCGCTGCGTCGCGATCACGCCGGCAAGACCGCGTTTACGCCCGCGGCACATCAGGTTGGTCATCGCGCCGAGCGACATCTTGCGCGCATCTTCCGAGACATCACCGCCGACCGACGGCGCAAACATCTGCGCCTCGTCGACCACGACGAGAACCGGATACCAGTATTCGCGATCGGCATCGAACATGCCGTTGAGGAAGGCGGCGGCGGCGCGCATCTGGTCTTCGAGATCGAGGCCTTCGAGCGTCAGCACGCAGGAAACGCGATGCTGGCGAATGCGGTTGGCGATGCCGGCAAGCTCCGCCTCTGTGCGCTCACCGTCGACGACGACATGGCCGAACCTATCGCTGAGGGTGACGAAATCACCCTCGGGATCGATGATGACCTGCTGCACCCATTGCGCCGACTGCTCGAGCAGGCGGCGCAGCAGATGCGACTTGCCCGATCCGGAATTGCCCTGCACGAGCAGACGGGTCGCCAGCAGCTCCTCGATATCGAGCGTCGCCGGGCTGCCGGACGCCAGTCCCATATCGATGCCAACCTGCAATGTATATCCTCGCGACGAAGAGACTCACATGAATGAACCGCCATTCTTCCGAAACGGCATCGCCCCGTCTATCAAAGAATGCATTGTCTTTCAGGACCGGATTTCACCAACCCACAGGACAATTCCCGGCATCATCCGAGAAGCTGATCCATCGCCGTGATCGTGCATCTCTTCGCGGCGCTACGCCCTCAAGCCGAAGCCCTGCATCAGCCGCCGTGTGGCGAAATCGGGATTGCCCGAGGTGAACACCGCGAAATCGACATTGTCGGGATGCACAGCGTCCGCGACCAGCGGCACCAGTGTACGGGCGCGCCGCGCGATCGCTTCGGCGGGGTCCAGCCAGTCGACCGGCCAAGGCGCAAGCCGGCGGAAAAGATTGGCCATGAAAGGATAGTGGGTACAAGCGAGTACGACGATATCGGTCTTCCGGCTGTCCTTTTCGACGAAGCATTGGTCGATTTCGGCAAGCACGGCCTCGTCGGAGACGGCATCACCGCGAATATAGGCCTCCGCCATGCGCGCAAGGTTCTCCGAGCCGACGAGCCGCACATGGCATTGCTGGGCGAAGGACTGGATGAGATCGCGCGTATAGGCGCGCTTCACCGTGCCCGGCGTGGCAAGCACCGAGACGAGGCCGGAGCGCGTACGCTCCGCCGCCGGCTTGATCGCCGGCACAGTGCCGACGAAGGTCATCTGGGGAAAGGCGGCGCGGAGATCGGCGCCGACCAGCGTGAAGGCGGTGTTGCAGGCGATGATGCAGACTTCGGGATCGTGTTCTTCGAGTAGCCGGCCGAAAAGTCCGATGATCCGTTCCTTCAGCGCCTGTTCCTCCCATCCGCCATAGGGAAAGCCGGCATCGTCGGCGACATAGATGAAGCCGCGTTCCGGCATCAACACACGCGCCTCGCGCAAGACGGTCAGCCCGCCGATGCCGGAATCGAAGACGAGGACGGGTTTCAACTCATGCGTCGGCGCTGTCATCGGGCGGTATTTCCTTGGCCGCTGTCGGGAACCGGCCGCCGCGCGGGCTCTTGCGCGAGAAGCGGTCGAGGGAGGAGATGACGCCGCGCAGCACGCTGATTTCCTGCTCCGTGAAGGCCCGGCGGGATAGAACGGCACGGAGATTGTCGACCATTTTCGGCTTTTTCCCGGCAGGGTGGAAATAACCGCGCGCATCGAGCGCCTCTTCCAGCTGGTCGAACAGGCCGAACAGCTGGTCCTTGGTCGAGGGCGTCTGCCCCATCGCCTGGAAGGGCACGGCGCCGAGATCCTCCATGCCGGACTTCATCCATTCATAGGACATCAGCAGCACCGCCTGGGCGATGTTCAGCGAGGCAAAGGCCGGATTGACGGGAAAGGTGACGATCTCGTCGGCAAGCGCCACCTCGTCGTTGGTTAGCCCCCAGCGCTCACGCCCGAAGAGGATGCCGGTGCCCTCACCGGCGCGAAATCTCGCCCGGAGCGTTTCGGCGGCAATGACCGGCGAGCGCACCGGTTTGTAACCGTCGCGCTCGCGCGCCGTCGTCGCATAGACGAAATTAAGATCGGCGACTGCCTGTTCCAGCGTATCGTAGACCTTGGTAGCCTCGATCACGTGATCGGCCTTGGAGGCGGTCGCCAGGGCTTTCTCGTTCGGCCAGCCGTCGCGCGGATTGACGAGGCGCAGTTCAGCAAGGCCGAAATTCGCCATGGCACGCGCCACCATGCCGATATTCTCGCCCATCTGCGGCTCGACCAGAATGATGGCCGGCCCTTCGGCCAGAAGTTGACGCTCGCTATTCGTGCCTGCCATGACCTTATCCCTGTTTCGAGCGCGCAATAACCTCGCCCGGGGCAAACGGCAAGACATCAGCCTGCGGATAGAGCCTTTCCAGCGCCGAACCGATCATTTCGAGCCCCAGCCTGGTGCCCTCGCGCGACAGCGGCAGATGCGGTCCTGTCATCCGCGATGCCTTGCGCTCGATGAAGAAAGCGGTCGAGCCTTGCGCGGCCGCATCTTTCATCAGCGCCAGATCCGCCGCGATCAGCCTCTTCAGCGCGTCGGCCTCGGCCGGCGCTGTGGAACTCTTCGCCAGGATGCGCGACCAATAAGTGCAGGAGAGGAAGATCGCCAGCGTCTGGCGGATCTGGCCCGGCCGCGTCACCACCGACCAGGACGAGCCAAGCGGCTTGGCGGCCACCGTCACGTCTCGGTAGCAGGCATCGATCTTCTGTGACAGGGCGATCAACTCGAAGCCGCTCTTGCCCTCACCGATCGCGTTCAGCAGGTCCTCCAGCGCCTGGAACCAGCGGGCAAGTGCCGCATCGAGCGCACCCCGGGTGCGGGCCGGAAAGACCAGGAAGGCGACTGCCGTTCCGGCCACCGCCCCGATCATGGTCTCCCCGATGCGCAGCTGCAGCAGGTCGAGCGTCAACACGCCGGTCATGCCATAGACCAGGCAAAGCACGATCGAGATGAAGAAGGTCATCGTCGCGTAGGAAACCTGCAGGAAATAGAAGGCGAGGAAAATGCAGACGGCCGCAACCGGAATGGCGATCGCCAGCTGCCCCGAAATCAGCGTCGCCAGCACAAGGCCGATCGCGATGCCGAACACTGTACCGAGCGAGCGCGACAGCGCCTTCATCGCCGTGTCGCCGCGCGAATTGGTGTTGGTGAAAACGAGGAAGGAGGAAAGCACCGCCCAGAACCAGCGCTCGCGCGACAAGAGCAGGCCGAAGCTCATGGCGATCGCCGATGCCAGCGTGATCTGCAACGCCGAGCGCAGCAGCGGATTGGCAAACGAAAAGTCGATCGGTTGGGGCTGCGCCATATCCTTGACGGCATCGATGCCGGAGAAGCCGGATGCCTGTCCCTTGCCGATCGCCTGCGTCAATTGCCGCCGCGCCTCGCCGAGCCAGAGAAGCGCACGCACGGTTTCGCCCTGCGGCCGATCCACAGCGGCTTCGCTCATGCTCTCGTATCTTTCGAGTTCCGCCGTATCCGTCTCGATCACCGCATGGACGAGCGCGAAGGGCGGCGGACTCTGGAAGCTCAACACAATCGCACTCTCGGCGGCAAGATGCGCATCGAAGAGCCGGATCGCCAGCTCGGCGGCTGGATCGGCGGCACCGTCGAAGACGCCGGCCGCTGGGCGGGGGATGAAGGTTTCGGCCATCAGCACCACTTCCTTCAGCCGGTCTTCCAGCTGGCGCAGCTCCTGCCGATCGGCTTCTCCGATTTCGGCGCTGCCGGCAAGGGTGGCGAGCTTGAAGAGGATCTGGTTGATACGGCCCCTGACACTCTCGAGCGAGCGCAACAGATCGCGCTGCCAGTCGTCGGGCAGCAGCACCGCCCTCACCAGATGGCCGACGAGCACTGAGACGACCGGGCCGATCGCCACATCAGGCAGCTCGGCAAGAGAAGGCCGGAAATAAGACCCCATGAAATAGGAGGTGAAGGCGAACATGCCGATCGCAAAACCGCGCGGCCCGAACACGCGGCCGGCCGAGGCGAGCGCGATCACCACTAGGAAAACGAGATCGGAGAGAAAACGCCGATCCTCGAGGCCCGCCGCGATGGCGACGACGCCAACGCTTGCGACGCAACCGAAGAGCCGCGTCACCAGTTGGCGCGTATTGCCCTTGTCGCGAACCGCCACCCCGCCCTCGATCGACAGCACGATGCCAAGGCCGAAAGCTGCCGTCGGCAGCGGCAGGAGGAACATCTGGATGGCAAGGAGAATCAAAAAGGAGAAAACGATCGTCAGCGTCACCCGCGAGGCCATGCGCAGACGCGAGAGCGCCGGATCGTTGGCAAGCAACCAGTCGCGGAACTGAAAACCGGAAAACAAATGCAAAAGCCCCTCATGCCGCCCAGGGATCAACAGATACCGCCGCAGGAGCGGAAATCAAACCGCCCGAGATCGAATCCCGATGCTTGCGAATGTCGCGCGCCTATTGGCCCTTGGCAATCAGCGCCATTGTCGCCTTGAGGGAATCGCGCGCCTGCGTTTCGATATTCTCGGTGACGATATCGTCGATGACGGGTTTGCTGCCTTCTTCGACCACGAGGAAATGAACAGTCGTATAGTCCTTGGCATCGGGCGCATCCGAGCAGGCGGATTTTCGGAAGCGCACGGTCACCTCGGCCACCCCGTTGACCGGCGGTGCCGCGACCATCGTCAGATCCTCCAGCGGGCAGGCATCCTGGCCATTGACGATGACGTCGTAGTCGAAGGGCGAAATGCCGTCGTCGTCGATGGCGGGAAACTGCGCCGCCGCCTGGTATTTCGCGACGAAATCGCGGCTGTAGAGATGGTCGAGCCGGCCCGCATCGAAGATGTCGGTCCAGTCGCTGTTGTTGTCGGCCCAGTTGCTCTTGGTCGCCTCCATGATCTCCTTCACGGGAGCAATGATGTCGGCGGCGTGACCGTTGCCGGAAAAAGCGATAAGGCTTGCGATTACAACGGCGATTGTCTTCATGGTCGAATATTCCGGGGGCAGCAGTTGGGCCGGAGACTAGCCGAAATCTTACACTTGGCAATGGCGGCAAAAACGCATTCCGAAACCGGTTGCAGCTTTGCGTTCCCGGTTCACAATGCTATAGCCCTGCTCATCACGTCACCCACCTGGGACCCCGTCCCCATCCAAGCTCGAACGAGGCAGATACATGAACAAGATCAAGGTCGCCAATCCCGTCGCCGATCTCGATGGCGATGAAATGACGCGCATCATCTGGCAGCTCATCAAGGATAAGCTGATCCATCCGTACCTTGACCTCGATATCGACTATTTCGACCTCTCGGTCGAAAACCGCGACGCCACTAACGACCAGGTCACCGTCGACGCCGCCAACGCCATCAAGAAGCACGGCGTCGGCATCAAGTGCGCGACGATCACGCCGGACGAGGCCCGCGTCAAGGAATTCAACCTCAAGGAAATGTGGAAGAGCCCGAACGGCACGATCCGCAACATCCTCGGCGGCGTCATCTTCCGCGAGCCGATCATCTGCAAGAACGTGCCGCGCCTGGTTCCCGGCTGGACCAAGCCGATCGTCGTCGGCCGCCACGCCTTCGGCGACCAGTACCGCGCCACCGATTTCAAGTTCCCCGGCAAGGGCAAGCTGACGATCAAGTTCGTCGGCGAGGACGGCACGGTCATCGAGAAGGAAGTCTTCAACGCGCCGGGCGCCGGCGTTGCCATGGCCATGTACAACCTCGATGAATCGATCCGCGAATTCGCCCGCGCCTCGATGATGTACGGCCTGATGCGCAAGTGGCCGGTCTATTTGTCGACCAAAAACACCATCCTCAAGGCCTATGACGGCCGCTTCAAGGACATCTTCGAGGAAGTCTACGAGAGCGAATTCAAGGATCAGTTCAAGGAAGCCGGCATCACTTACGAACACCGCCTGATCGACGACATGGTCGCCTCGGCGCTCAAGTGGTCGGGCGGTTACGTCTGGGCCTGCAAGAACTATGACGGCGACGTCCAGTCCGACACCGTCGCTCAGGGCTTTGGCTCCCTCGGCCTGATGACCTCGGTTCTGCTGACGCCCGACGGCAAGACGGTCGAAGCCGAAGCCGCTCACGGCACGGTTACCCGCCACTACCGCCAGCACCAGAAGGGCCAGGAAACCTCGACGAACTCGATCGCCTCGATCTTCGCCTGGACCCGTGGCCTGGCGCATCGCGCCAAGCTCGACGACAATGCCGAGCTTGCCCGCTTCGCCGCGACGCTCGAAAAGGTTTGCGTCGACACCGTCGAATCCGGTTTCATGACCAAGGACCTGGCGCTGCTGATCGGCCCCGACCAGCCGTGGCTCTCGACCACTGCCTTCCTCGACAAGATCGACCAGAACCTGCAGAAGGCCATGGCGTAAGCCGGCCTTTCCGAGATAACATCGAAGCGGCGGGGATTTCCCCGCCGTTTTCATTTTGGGAGAATGAACCGATGACGGCCATCCTGCGACCGCTCGAATCCTCGGACCGCGCCGCTTGGGAACCCTTGTGGGAGGCCTATCAGCGCTTCTACGAAGTGGTCATCCCGCCCGAAACCACCGATCTCACCTGGGCTCGTTTCCACGATCCTGACGAACCGATGCATGCGCTGGGCGCCTTCGACGAAGACGGCCATCTTGTCGGCATCGTCCATGCCATCTTTCACCGCTCCTGCTGGCTGCCGCAATGGACCTGCTATCTGCAGGATCTCTATGTCGACAACAGCCACCGCGGGCTCGGCACCGGTGCCGCATTGATCGAGGCCGTCGCCGATCTTGCCCGCGCAAACGGTGCAGGCCGACTCTATTGGATGACGCACGAAACGAATGCAACGGCCCGCCGGCTCTACGACAGGATCGCCGAGCGCTCGGGTTTCATCCAGTACCGCAAGACGCTTTAAAGGCCTGGGGTTGCACAAGGGCCCCGCCGCACTATTGATTCCGGGGAACGGCAAGGCCGCAGAATAACGGGAACACGAGGAGGATCTCATGACTGAAGATTTGGTATTCTATACGAACCCGATGTCGCGCGGCCGCATCGCGCGCTGGATGCTGGAGGAGATCGGCCAGCCCTATCGCACCGAACTCCTGACCTTCGGCGAGACCATGAAGGCGCCGGAATATCTCGCGGTCAATCCGATGGGCAAGGTGCCGGCAATCCGCCACGGCGATACCACCGTCACCGAATGCGCGGCGATCTGCGCCTATCTCGCCGAGACCTTCCCCGAAAAGGCCCTGGCGCCGAGGCCGGAGGAGCGCGCCCGCTATTACCGCTGGATGTTCTTTGCCGCCGGTCCGCTCGAATCAGCGGTGACGATGAAGGCGCTCGGCTTCGAAATTCCGAAGGAACGCCTGCGCATGGCCGGCTGCGGCGGTTTCGGCGATGTCATGAACACGCTTGAAATGGCGGTCTCGGGCTCGACCTATGTCGCCGGCGAGCGCTTCACCGCCGCCGACGTCTATGTCGGCGCCCATATCGGCTGGGGCCTTGGTTTCGGCAGCATCGAAAAGCGCCAGGCCTTCGTCGACTATTTCGGCCGCATCAGCGAGCGTGAGGCCTACAAGCGCGCGAATGAGTTGGACAACGAGGCAGGCAAGACGATGCAGGCCGCTTGACCCTGAAACCGGCGCGGCTGCCAGACCGCGCCGGGGATATCTGCCGTCAGACAAGCGGCATGTGAATGTCCGTCAGAAGCTCGGTCGGCGGCACCTCGCGCGGATTGTTGAGATACTCCTCGAACATGACCCTGTCCTTCAGCTGCCGACCGGATTTCGGCAGCCATTCTGCAAAGAGCCACTGATAAGACTTGGGCATATTGGCATAGGGACCCTTGTGGCGCAGCACCGCATAATCGCCGCCGTCGATCGTGCGCCGCTCGAACAGCGCCGCCGCCGGCACTTCGGCAGCGCCGGTGACGCAGGCGATCGAGCGCAGCTTTTCCTCCGGTACGATATCGGGATCGTCGAGATAGATGCCGATCATCCGCATCTCGGGCTTGGCGAGGCCGCGAGCGTAAAGCGTGCCGAACAGCGTCTCGAAGGCTTTGTCGATATGCATGTAGGAACCGGTATGAGGCACACCGATCATCTCGATCGGTCCGATCTCGCGTATGGTAACGTCTAACATGACTTTGGTCTTTCCATTGGGTGAGGGTTCAAAGGCTGTGTGGCTTCCCTCTTTCCGATAGCGCGCCGGCGGCATGCCGTAGACCGACTTGAAGATACGATTGAAGGATTGGAGATTGGAATAGCCTGATCGCTTCGCAATTTCGCTGACGGCAAGCTCCGTGCGGACGATCTCGCCCGCCGCGTGATGCAGCCTGAGCCGCTTGACGGTGGCCGCCAGCGTCTCACCGTAGATCGCCCGGTAGATCCTGTGCCAGTGATAGCTCGACATGCAGGCGATCTCGGCAAGCCGCTCCATATCCAGCTCCTCGTCGAGGTGGTCGTGAATATAGGCCGAAACCCGTCTCAGACGGTTTTCATAAAGTGCCCATGCCGTTTCGCCATTCATGTCGGAACCTCGTGCAAATCGATCGGCTTGAGAGAACCATAACCCGATTTGACAAATCCTGCGGAGTTGCTGGCTCCGCAACGCCAACGCCCAAGAGAGCCTCGCTGAGGCGCCCCGAAGGGGCCTCGAAGGACGAGACGGGTGCTCCTGCATCTCCCCAAACTCCTTTATTCCTGTGCTTGTCACAGGAATCCAGCCACGGCGCTTCCGCGCCGTGAATGAATCAGCACCTAAAGAGAGAAAGAGTCCTTCGCGCCCAACGACTTGGGCGCACTGGATCCCTGTGACGAGCACAGGAATAAGGGACGAGAGGCGACGTAATCGGCAGTTCAGCCGGCTAGTGCCACGGCAACCGCCTCGATCGCTTCGTCGGCCTTCGAGCCGTCGGGGCCGCCGGCCTGCGCCATGTCCGGGCGGCCGCCGCCACCCTTGCCGCCGAGGGCGGCCGAGGCGATGCGGACGAGATCGACGGCGCTGTAGCGCTGCACCAGATCCGGCGTTACCGCGACGACGGCACTTGCCTTGCCGTCGTCGGAAACGCCGATCAGCGTGACGACGCCCGATCCGATGCTGGTCTTGCCGTCATCGGCAAGACCTTTCAAATCCTTGGGACCGACGCCCGATATCGCCTTGCCGAGGAACTTGACGCCGGCAACCTCGCGCACGGCATCGGCCGAGCCGCCCTGCCCGCCGCCCATGGCGAGCTTGCGCTTGGCGTCAGCCAGTTCCTTTTCGAGCTTGCGGCGCTCGTCCATCAGCGCTTCGACGCGCGACAGCACTTCGCCGGGCTGCACCTTCAGCGACGTGGCGAGCGCCTTCACGCGTTCGTCCTGTTCGGCCAGATATTCGCGCGCCGATTCGCCGGTGACGGCCTCGATGCGGCGAACGCCGGCGCCGACGGCACTTTCGCCGAGAACGCGGATCAGGCCGATCTGGCCGGTGGCCCCGACATGCGTGCCGCCACAGAGTTCGATCGAATAGGGCTTGCCGGCCTTGACGCCGCGCACGCCCTCGCCCATCGCAACGACGCGGACCTCGTCGCCGTATTTCTCGCCGAACAGCGCCATCGCGCCTTCGGCGATCGCATCGTCGACGCTCATTAACCGCGTCGTAACCGGCGAATTCTGCAATACGATCTCGTTTGCCATGTCCTCGACGATCTTCAGTTCCTCGGCCGACATCGGCTTCGGATGCGAAACGTCGAAACGCAGGCGCTCGGGCGCGACCAGCGACCCCTTCTGCGCCACATGGGTGCCGAGCACTTCGCGCAGTGCCTCATGCAGCAGGTGGGTCGCAGAGTGGTTGGCGCGCAGCCGCGACCGGCGGGCATGATCGACCGTCAGCACGACGGCATCGCCATCCTTGACCACGCCGTCGACGACAGTACCCTGATGCACGAACAGGCCTTCGCCCCTCTTCTGCGTATCTGAAATCTCGATCTTGCCGTGGTCGGACGAGATCACGCCGGTATCGCCCATCTGGCCGCCGGATTCGCCGTAGAACGGCGTCTGGCTGACGACGATCTGCACCTTGTCGCCGGCCTTGGCCTCGGCAGCGACGGCGCCGTCCTTGACGATTGCCTGCACGACGCCTTCAGCCGTTTCGGTGTCGTAGCCCAGGAATTCGGTTGCGCCGTGTTTTTCCCTAAGCTCGAACCAGACAGTTTCCGTCGCCTTCTCGCCGGAACCGGCCCAGTGCGAGCGGGCTTCGGCCTTCTGGCGCTGCATCGCATCGGTGAAGCCGGAGATGTCGACGCCGATCTCACGGGCACGCAGTGCATCCTGCGTCAGATCGAGCGGGAAGCCGTAGGTATCGTAGAGCTTGAAGGCGGTCTCACCATCCAGCATGTCGCCCTTGGAAAGATCCGTCGTCGCGTCCGACAGAAGCGACAGGCCGCGTTCCAGCGTCTTGCGGAAGCGGTTTTCCTCCAGCTTCAGCGTTTCCGAGATCAACGCCTCGGCGCGCACCAGTTCCGGATAGGCGCGGCCCATCTGCTGCACCAGCGTGGGCAGCAGCTTGTAGACCAGCGGTTCCTTGGCGCCGAGCAACTGTGCATGGCGCATGGCGCGGCGCATGATGCGGCGCAGTACATAACCACGGCCCTCATTCGACGGAAGCACGCCATCGGCGATCAGGAAGGCCGAGGAACGCAGGTGGTCGGCGATGACGCGGTGGCTGGCGCTGCCTTCCGCCTTGACGCCCATCGTGTCCTCGATGGTGCCGATCAACGTGCGGAAGAGATCGGTGTCGAACACGCTCTGAACGCCTTGCAGAACGGCGGCCATACGCTCCAGCCCCATGCCCGTATCGATCGACGGGCGGGGCAGCGGGTTGCGAACGCCGGGTTCGGTCTGCTCGAACTGCATGAAGACGAGGTTCCAGAACTCCAGGAACCGGTCGCCATCTTCCTCCGGGGAGCCCGGAGGGCCGCCCCAAACATTCTCACCCTGGTCGATGAAGATTTCCGAGCACGGGCCGCAGGGGCCGGTATCGCCCATCTGCCAGAAATTGTCGGATGTCGGGATGCGGATGATCTTGTCGTCGGAAAAGCCGGCGATCTTCTTCCACAGCGTCGCAGCTTCTTCGTCCTCGGAATAGACGGTCACCAGCAGGCGGTTCTTCGGAAGGTCGAAGCCTTCGGTGACGAGCTTCCAGGCAAGCTCGATCGCATTCTCCTTGAAATAGTCGCCGAAGGAGAAGTTGCCGAGCATCTCGAAGAAGGTCAGGTGGCGTGCAGTATAGCCGACATTGTCTAGGTCGTTGTGCTTGCCGCCGGCTCGCACGCATTTCTGCGAAGACGTCGCCGTCGAATAGGGACGCTTTTCGAGGCCGGTGAAGACGTTCTTGAACTGCACCATGCCGGCATTGGTGAACATCAGCGTCGGGTCGTTGCGCGGCACGAGCGGGCTCGACGGAACGATCTCGTGGCCGTTCTTCTTGAAATAGTCGAGGAAGGTCGACCGGATATCGTTCACGCCGCTCATGCTATGCCCTTCAATGCTGCCGGAGGCAGGTAAATACAAATCCATCGGCTTTTAACGTTCGCCTCAGCCACTGTCCAGCAGACAAACAAAGCCGGCCGCATTCTCATCAGGGAATGCGGCCGGCTTTGATGTTTAAAAGAACCGAGCGTGAAAATCACATTTCCGCGGCGGAGTCGCCATCATCCGGGTCCGGTCCGCCATTCTGCAGGAAGCGGTCGGCAATCAGCCCGGCATTCTGACGCAGCGACAGTTCAATCTCGCGGGCGAGATCCGGATTGTCGCGCAGGAAGGTCTTGGCGTTTTCGCGGCCCTGGCCGAGGCGCTGGCTGTTATAGGAGAACCAGGCGCCCGACTTTTCGACGATGCCGGCCTTGACGCCGAGATCGACCAGTTCGCCGGTCTTGGAAACACCCTCGCCGTACATGATGTCGAACTCGACCTGCTTGAAGGGCGGCGCCATCTTGTTCTTGACGACCTTGACGCGGGTCTGGTTGCCGATCACCTCTTCGCGCTCCTTGACCGCGCCGATGCGCCGGATGTCGAGGCGCACGGAGGCATAGAATTTCAGCGCATTGCCGCCCGTCGTCGTTTCCGGCGAACCGAACATGACGCCGATCTTCATGCGGATCTGGTTGATGAAGATCACCATGGTGTTCGACTTCGAGATCGAAGCGGTGAGCTTGCGCAGCGCCTGGCTCATCAGTCGTGCCTGCAGGCCGGGAAGGCTGTCGCCCATCTCGCCTTCGATTTCGGCGCGCGGCGTCAGGGCCGCGACGGAGTCGACGACGAGAACGTCGACCGCGCCGGAGCGCACCAGCGTATCGGTGATTTCGAGCGCCTGCTCGCCGGTATCGGGCTGCGAGATCAGCAGGTTCTGCAGGTCGACGCCAAGCTTGCGGGCATAGACGGGATCGAGCGCATGTTCGGCATCGACGAAGGCGCAGATGCCGCCCTTCTTCTGCGCTTCGGCAATCGTCTGCAGTGCAAGCGTCGTCTTACCGGAGCTTTCCGGTCCGTAGATTTCGATGATGCGGCCCCTCGGCAGGCCACCGACGCCGAGCGCAATATCGAGGCCAAGCGAGCCGGTCGAGATCGTCTCGATCTCGACAACATTCTCGTTGGAGCCGAGTTTCATGATCGAGCCCTTGCCGAACGACCGCTCTATCTGTGAGAGTGCCGCTTCAAGCGCCTTGCTTTTGTCCACCGATTTGTCCTCTACCAGCCGCAATGAATTCTGAGACATCCCATCCACCTTTAGGTTATTGAAGCCGCTCTAGCAATGTCGAGTTTGTACTCCATTTGTTCCATTCTCGCAATAGGCGATCAAACAGTTGAAAGAAAAAGGTAAAACGACACGTGTTCTGCATTTGTTTTATCGATAAAAAGCAACGGCTTAGGCCAGAAATGCCGACTCGGCCGCGGAAGGGCGCGCTGTATCGATTCGTCCTTCGGGCATCGGGAGAGCGGATCGGATGAAGAAAAAGATTCTTGTTCTCGGCGGCGCCCATATCGACCGGCGCGGCCGCATCTCCGGCGAGACGGCGCCTGGCGCCAGCAATCCCGGCACTTGGTTCGAGGAGCCGGGCGGCGGCGGCTTCAATGCGGCGCGCAACCTCTCAAGGCTCGGTTTTCAGGTGACGATGATCTCGCCGCGCGGCGGCGATCCGATGGGCGAGACGGTTGGAGAAGCTGCCGATTTCGCCGGCATCGACGACCGGCCCTTCGTCTTCCTCGACCGCAAGACGCCGAGCTACACGGCGATCATCGAGAAGGACGGCAATCTGGTGATCGCCCTTGCCGACATGGATCTTTACCGCTTCTTCGTGCCGCGGCGTCTCTCCATCCGCTGGGTGCGAGAAGCCTTCGCCGCGCATGATTTCATCCTCTTCGACGCCAACCTGCCGGAAGAGACGGTCGCGGCGATCGTCGCAAAGGCACGCTCGCTAGGCAAGCCCGTTGCGGCAATCGCCATCTCGCCGGCCAAGGTGGTCAGGCTGAAGCCCTGCATCGGCGATATCGACTACCTGTTCCTGAATGAGGCTGAAGCCGCCGCCCTTGCCGGTGCACTGCCGGAAGACGCCGCCGGCTGGCCACCTTTGCTGAACGAGATCGGCATCCGGAACGCCGTCGTTACTCGCGGTCAGCGCGAGCTCGTCGCACTTTGCGAGGGCCGCGCCGTAACACTGCAGCCGCCGATCGCCGACACCGTCGCCGATGTTACGGGTGCCGGCGACAGTCTTGCGGCCGGCACGCTCGCCGCCTTGATATCAGGCCTGCCGCTCGAAGAAGCCGTTCGTCACGGCACCGCAGCCGCCACCCTGACCGTCCAGTCGCGGCATGCCGTCAACGAAAATCTGACGCCCGATCTGCTGAATGAGGCGCTTGCCCTTGTTCCGAAGGTCAGAATTCTGCATTGAAGCGGCCAATTAAATAGTTGAGCATGATGTCGTCCGAAAACCGCTCGCACCTCGACATCATGCTCTGTCGATCACAGGACAAGACCATGACCAAGCCCATCTCCCCTCTTCTGCCGATCGCCTATTCGAAGGAAGTCGCCAGCGCCAAGCAGCGCGGCGCGCC
The DNA here is from genome assembly GCF_052871115.1 of Rhizobium sp. LARHSG275. Classification (NCBI taxonomy): domain Bacteria; kingdom Pseudomonadati; phylum Pseudomonadota; class Alphaproteobacteria; order Hyphomicrobiales; family Rhizobiaceae; genus Rhizobium; species Rhizobium sp. LARHSG275. The sequence goes on from NZ_JBIXJN010000010.1 coordinate 244,338, forward strand.
ACTGGTGGCACTGGAATCGACGATCATTACCCACGGCATGCCATATCCCGGCAATATCGAGATGGCCCGCAGCGTCGAGGCGATCATCCGCGAACAGGGTGCGGTGCCGGCAACGATCGCCGTCATTCACGGCACGCTGCATATCGGCCTTGAAGCCGGAGAACTGGAGCAACTCGCCAAGGCGACCGAAGTGATGAAGGTGTCGCGCGCCGATCTCGCCTTCGCCATCGCCGAGCGCCGCACCGGCGCCACCACAGTTGCGGCGACGATGATCGCGGCGGCGCGCGCCGGCATCCGCGTCTTTGCCACAGGCGGCATCGGCGGCGTGCATCGCGGCGCCGAGGAAAGCTTCGATATATCAGCAGATCTCGAGGAACTCGCCCGCACCGGCGTCATCGTCGTCTGTGCCGGCGCCAAGGCGATCCTCGACATTCCGAAGACGCTGGAAGTGCTGGAAACCCGCGGCGTGCCTGTCGTCACCTATGAGAGCGAGGAATTCCCCGCCTTCTGGTCGCGCTCTTCGGGTATTCGCAGCCCGCTGTCGCTGAACAGCCCGGCCGCCATCGCCAATTTCCAGACGGTGCGCGAACAACTCGGCGTCGACGGCGGCATGCTCGTCGCCAACCCCGTGCCGGAGGCCGACGAGATTCCGAGCGAAGAGATGGAAATCTATATCGAGCGGGCGCTTGATAGCGCCGAACGCGACGAAGTGACCGGCAAGGCGGTAACGCCCTATCTTCTGTCGACCATTTTCGACCTGACGGATGGTCAGAGCCTCAAGACCAATATTGCGTTGGTTGAGAATAATGCGCGGCTTGCGGCTGAGATTGCGGTGGCGCTGGGTGAATGAGAGGTGATGGGGCTGGGGCCAGCATGGCCTTCAAAACGGCCATGCCGTGTAAGCCCCCTCTGCCCTGCCGGGCATCTCCCCCACAGGTGGGGAGATGACAAGCGGCGAAATCTTCCCGTCAAATCAACCTTTCGCCGAGCTGCAATGAATTTTTGGTTGGGGAAGCCGGTGCGCCCAGCCGATCTCCCTCCTTGTGCTAGGGCATATACATAAGTCGGTGCGACGGATTGACTCGGTTTGCGGGGGTCGGATTCCTTTACTGCGGGCTGTATGATTGTTTTGGCGACGTTTTGATTTGGGAGCGTCGCCGATGGATGTAGGGCATGATTTTTCGTTGGGCCGGTTTGGAGATCGTCGTCTCGATAAAGGGGGGCGGTGCTGCTCCGTCGCATTGTGCTGCGCGAGACGGTTTGC